>JACRPY010000006.1:0-300000 GCA_016222945.1 Methanobacterium sp.
ATGGGTGCATTATTGGTGCTGGTAATTGTAGCTGGAATGTGGATATTTGATATTTCCAAAACAGTTGCAGAAAATGTGAACACGGTAGTGGATACTGCAAAGAATTCTGCAATTAATAAAATGTAGCCCCATATTTTTTTTCAATTTTTGATATTACCCGTTAGTTTTCCATATTGTAACATGTTTATTGGAATATATTGGTTTGAAATTTGTTGAATTCCTCTTTTCAATCACTAATTTTGTAAATAAAGATTTTTCAAACTGTTTATCTAAAACTACTGAATTTCCGTTATCTATATTCAATATAACACAAAATTTACTATTTTTATCAAGATAATATGTTTTTGTTTTATTATTTTCTATTATTGTTACACAATACGGTTTAACACCATTCCATTCAGCAGTATATGTATTCAAATCTATATTTATTCCGTCACTGGTTTTTAAAGTGTTATTATCTTTAATAATTTCTCCAAATGAATAAATAGGATCTCCTGGTTGTTTATTTTCAAAATCCCATTCACCAAATGAGAATATCCACCATCCATCATCAATCATTTTATCACAAGTTACAAGAACAAAGGGAACAGGATTATTAGGATGCGTGTACTCAATTATATTTGCAGCGATTTTTTGGTTTAAGTGGTAGTTATGAGTAAGTGTTTTCATAGCTAATTCTTTATTCTGGCCTAATATTATATTTAAAATTTCAATGCTTTTGGTACTATTCTCTGTGTAATTATAGAGAGTTAAATAAGCTAAATCTCCACTTGTAGCTAACATTCTAAAAATTCCCAGGGATAAACTTTCATTATTAGTTGAAAGAGCTTTATCTATCCAATATTCTCTTGAAGTGCTTGGAGATAAATTTTTATAGGAATATGCACTATCAAATTCGCGTATGGGTAATGTTTCAACATACCCTAATCTCCCATCCAAAACAACGGGACGATCTGCAATAGCAGCAAAGAAATGGCCATATACCCAGCTGGATATGATGACAGTATCATTAGAAGTGTCATTATTAATCCATAGAGCACTATCCCATAAATCATCATTCATTCGAGGAACTAAATTGGTAGACGCGTCATATATGGCCAAAAAGCTGAATGCGCAGATTATAATGATAAAAGATAAGGATAATAGTTTATTCAGATTTTTTTTATTAAACTGATCAAAGAATTCTGTAATAATCCCCACAGTTATTCCTGAAATTATTACTAATGGAGGGATTAAAAGAATTATGAACCTAAAACCTTCTGTTAATGCAAAAATACCAGTTATGGTCCAAAATAATAAAAATAAATAAAAAAACCAGCTCATTTTTTTTAAGAAATGTTCCTTTAATTTATCATTTATTAAAATTCTAAATATTAAAAAAATACCAAAAATAGAAATTCCCGATAATAAATAGCCTAAACCTCCTATTGCCGCTTTTATTGATGGAGGTTGTAGTTCAGTTATAAAAATGTATATATCTGGCCATGGACCCCATACTCCCTGATTTCCAGCTAATTTTACAAATTCTAAAACCCCGAAAACTAATTTAATAATGTTTAAAAAACCAGTGAAAATACAAATTAAAAAAATAGAACCAAAGATAAATATTCCGGATATGTAAGCGATTTTTTTAATGTTTTTACCTTTAATTTTGCTCCAAATCATATAAAAAATGCAAAAAAGAGATATTATATAAAAAAGGTATTGCCATCCATTCCATGCTGTGGCAAAAAGGAACATAGAAAACGCCGATAAGCAAGCAAAAACCATATTTTTCTTAATATTCTCACTTTTAAAGGCCTCAAAGAAGAATAGGATAATAAGAAGAGGAAATAAAACATTAAACATATCTGTATCAAACCAACCCGGAACACTCCTTACAAAATAAAGAGAGGAAGTAACAGCTAAAATTCCTGCAGCTATCCCTCCGTAATCATTTGTAAGTCTGCTCACGATTAAATAAGCGAGAACACCACATATGGGTGCTATAAATGCAGGTAACCAGAAACAGACGGTTAGTAGAGGGATGGCGGCGAATAAATTCACTATTTTGTAGATTAATGTTGTAATGTAAACTATTAGTGGCGGATAATCTAGGGGAACGCCGGGGGGGTAGTATGAATGTAAATCCCATTCTTTGTTATCTACTACTTTATCTCCTAAATAGCCGTGTTCTATGTAGTTTTTGGTTAATCGGTAATTATAATAAGAATCCATATCATACATATATAGGAGATTATTTTGATCCTCAAAAAAAGATTTTTCATTATCTGGAACTCCTGGAAGGTTAGCAGAATCTATCCTAAAGAAGAATCCAACACAGAAAATTATTAAAACTGCTGCAAACTTTATAATAAATTCTTTATTAGACATTTTATCCTCTTAAATCTAATAATGTAGCATTATATGGGTTTCCATACGGTTACATAGTTATTTTCATAAATTGATTTAAAATATGTTGAATTGCTCTTTTCAAGCACTGTTCTTGTAAACAGGGAGTTTTCAAATTGTTTATTCATTACAATTGACTTTTTTTTGTCCATAAGTAATATTACACATATGTCGCTATTTTTATTCATATGGATTTTTTTAACTTTACCTTGCTCAATAGTAATAACACAATAGGGTATTTCACCATTAAACGTTGTTTCGTTTTTTATGATATCCATAGAGATTCCATCACTGCTATTTAGATAATTGTTGTCAATTTTGATGTCACCAATGGAATATAAATAGTCTACATTTTTAGATTGCAGAGTTCCTGAATTAAAAATTAAATGCCCTATATTGGCCATTCCGTTGGTTGTAACAAGTATGAATGGCCGAGGATTATCTGGGTGTGTATAATTTAATGTCTTGTTTATTTGGGTTTCATTTAAATGATATTTTGTTTTAAGAACATCGCGGGCTGTTTTTTTATCCACTCCCAGTATGTTGTTTAGTATTTCAATGCTTTGGGTTGTGTTTTGAGTGTATTCATCTAAAGTTAACCATGCTAAATCGCCGCTTGTAGCTAACATCCTAAAAATACCGACTGATAAACTTTCATTGCTAGTTGAAAAAGCATTATCTATCCAGTATTCTCGAGAAGTGTTTGGAGAACGACTGCCAAATGTAAAAACAGGGTCATAAGATCTGATGGGCAATGTTTCAATATATCCAATTCTACCATCAAAAACAACAGGATGATCAGCAATTGCTGTAAAAAAGTGCCCATAGCTCCATTGAGATATTATTACGGTGTCTTGGGGAATATTACCATTTATCCATTCTGAAGCATTCCACAAATTATCATTTGCACTGGGAGTTATCGATGTGTCCTTTTGAATGTTTATAATCGCTGGAAGAGTAACTAAAATCAAAATAGATAATGAAATAACTCGGATGGTGTTTTCATTTTTAAATATTTTAAACCTTTTAATGTTTTTGAGCATACCAACATATTCAACACAAATTCCAACCATAATTCCAGAACTTATAATAAGTGGAGGTAAAAGTAGCATAATAAATCTTGAGCCTTTTAAAAGGGATAAAATCCCCGCTATGGTCCATAATACTAAAAATGAATAGAAAAACCAGTCCATTTTATTTAAAAAGCGCTTTTTAAGATCTTTATTTATTAAAATTCTAAAAATCCATAAAAGCCCGAAAATACCTCCAAAAAGGGCAAATCCTGCCCCTGAAATCACTTCTTCAATGGTGGGAATTGCAAGCTCAGAAACAGAGCTATAAACATTGGGCCACGGATATAACTGGCTTTGAGCACCATATAATTTTATAAACTCTAATGGGCCTAATAAAAGTTTAATAATATTTAATAGGCCTGTAAAAACAATTACTAATAAAATAGTAATGATAATAAGTGTTCCAAGACTATAAACTAAGATTTTTACGTCATGTCCTTTTATTTTACACCATATGGTGTAAAAAATGCTAAATAACACAATCAAATAGAAGAAATACTGCCACCCGTTCCACGCAGTTGCAAAAAGAAACATGGAAAAAGCAGATAATGCAGCGAAAAATATTTGCATTTTATTATTTTTGCTTTGCAAGGATTCAATAAAAAACCATGTAATTAAAAGAGGGAAAATAATATTGAACATATCAGTATCAAACCATCCAGGTAATGTTCTGATAAAATAAAAAGGAGCAGTAACAGTTATAATTCCTGCAGCAGCAGCTCCGTAATCATTTGTAAATCTACTAACAAAAAGATAAGCAATAAGTCCTGCAAGAGGCCCAATAAATAATGGAATCCAGAAACAGACTGTAAGCAAAGGTATATTAGCAAATATGTTTATTAATTTGTATATAAATGCTGTTAAATACACAATAAATGGGGGATAATCCATGGGCACGCCAGGAGGATAATAAGAATGCAAATCCCATTCTCTTCCATTTTTTATTGTATCTCCCAAATAACCGTGTTCAATATAGTTTTTTGTCAATCGGTAATTGTAATATGAGTCTAACTCATACATGTATGGTAATCCATTTTGATCTTGATAATAATCTTTTTGATCGTCTGGAATTCCTGGAAGATTTACAGAATCTACTCTAAGGATAAATCCCACCGAAAAAATGATTAAAATAATTGCAACTGAAGTTAGTGCTGATCTTTTATTTAGATGGTTATTTTGTGGCATTTTATCTTAAACTGTTTTTGCTTGAAATTAGTTATGTATAATGTTATTATATCATGATACAAATCTTATTTATTCAAAGTTAGCATTATAAATAAATAAATTTTAGGATAAGGTGGATATGTCATATAATGGATTAATAAGGAAGTTATTAGATCTTGATTGGACTAAAATGCCAAATATGCTTATATTGGTGTTATTATTTTTCATATCACGAACTCCTTTCTTGAATTTGGGATTTGGGACAGATCCTGATGCTTGGCGAATTGCTATTTCTGCTTTTAATTTGAATTATTTCCATATTTATCAAACGTCGAGATTTCCAGGGTATCCAGTTCCAGAATTTTTCAATTCATTAGTTATCAATCACGGCTGGTTTGCTACAAACAGCTTAACAATGTTATTGGCACTGATTTCTGTTATTGGATTTGCAATGATTTTAAAAGAGCTTAATATAAAAAATAAAGGGTTATTAGTAATCACATATGCATTTTTACCAGTTATATGGATAAACAGTACTAACACTATGGATTATATGTGGGCCGCTGCGTTCATTATGTTTGTATGGTATTTTATCATTAAAAAACAGTATGTATTGGCAGGTTTGATGATGGGTTTAGCAATAGGGTCCAGAATAACATCAATTATATTAATTTTTCCATTTATATACCTTATTTTAAACGATAACAATGAAAAAATTAGAAAAATAACTTATTTTCTGATGAGTATGAGTATAATGGCATTAATCTTGTTTTTGCCATTGTTAATTCAATATGGGCTTGGCTTTTTAAGTTATTATCCAACATCTGTGGGTACGAGCAAAATTTCAGAAGATTTGAATCAATTAGGGTTAATTGCATTGTTATGGGGAATATTGATTTTTTTGATTTCAACTGGAAATTTAGTGGATAAAGTCCGAAAAAATGATAAATTTTTCATATTTCTATTATTTGTGGTGTTTTTAGTTTCTATTATGTATATTGGGGCCCCTTATGATGCAGGATATCTTATTCCTGCTATTCCATTTGGGCTTGTACTTTTAAGTAGTATAAGTAAAAGGAAATTATTTACAATATTCTGCGCACTTCTTTTATTAAATTCATTTATTTCATTTGAACTTTCAAATGGAACAGCACCCACAATTAAAGAGGGTTTAGTACTAAAAGATGCAGAAATCAGAGATAAATTGACAAATGTGATGGAGAGGATGGTAGAAAGTAATATAAGTGATACAATTATTATTTCGGCAGAATACATTCCAATATTGCTTTATTTGGATGAAAAATCTCAGGAAAATCCTGAATTTATTGAAATGAATAATGATAAAATGTATTGGAATCTTAAAAAAAATAGAAGTTATATATATTTACTTTCCAGTGATAAAATAAAATATTGGCAAAAGAAAGGTTATAAAATATATTATATGGGAAGTTCTGCAATGGAAATTACTAGATTAAATTATAATTATAGTTTAACTGATTATAATTGTTCAAACATATTCGCTTTTTATTGATAATTTAAATCTAAATCCAACATTATTTCCCATAATTAAGTTATTGCACATCTATTCGATAAATTGGGAGATTTCATTGATATTGCATTAAGATATTGACTATCTTTTTAGATGCATTTTTTTTAAGAGGTGCTTTAATGTTCTTCATTTTCTCCAATTTCCAGTTATTATTAAGTAAATCGCTTACAGAACTAATAATGTTTTTATAATTTGTTCCAACCAACTGAGTTTTTCCCATGTTTACAAGATATTCCCATTCTGTATTATCCCTTAAAATTAGGCAGGGAACATTTAAAATCGCTGATTCTTCTTGTATTCCTCCAGAATCAGTCATTACAAATTTAGAATTCTTTAATAACCATATAAATTCTTTATAACCAACAGGATCAATTTGTAATATATTTTCGCTAATTTCAATGTTATTATCTTCTATAATCTTTTTTGTTCTTAAATGCAAAGGAAAAACAACCTTTATTCTATTAGAAATTTGATTTACAGCTTTTATAATTTCTTTTAGTTTATTATATTCTGTATTTTCCTGTCTGTGAATTGTTAATAAGATATAATTCTCTTTTTCCAGATTTAATTCAGTTAATCTGTTTAAATTGAATAAATCCATTATTCTTAAACATGCATCAACTGATGTGTTGCCTACAAGATGAATTGCCTCTTTTTGGATTCCTTCAGCAGCCAAATTTTTGACAGCATTTTCATCTGGAGCAAATAAAATATCAGAACAGTGATCAACTAAAATACGGTTTATCTCTTCTGGCATTTTTTTATCAAAGGATCTACAACCTGCTTCAACATGTGCAATTTTGATATTAAGCTTTGAAGCTGTAATTGCACCTGCAAGAGTGGAATTTGTGTCTCCTTGAACAATTACCCAGTCTGGGTTTTCATTTAAAAGCACATTTTCAATTTCAATCATCATTTTCCCAGTTTGCATGGAATGAGTTCCTGAACCTACATTAAGAGAATAATCACAGTTTCTAAGGCCTAATTCTTCAAAAAAGATTTTATCCATGTTATAGGAGTAATGCTGGCCCGTATGGATAAGGATATGGTCGAATTCTTTATCAATTAATGGAATAATTGGGGAAAGCTTAATTATTTCAGGTCTTGTTCCAAGGATTGTTACAATCTTCATTATCATTTATTTAGAAAAAAAATATAAATAAGTCTTTCCCAACCATTTATCATGAAAATTTCAGTAATTATTCCTATGTACAATGAGGAAGAAAATGCTTTAAATACACTGGCCAGAGTGAGCGCTGTTTTGAAAGAATATGAAAATTATGAAATATTAGCAATAGATGATGGAAGTAAAGACCATACTTTTAAATTAGCAAGTGAATATGCATCACAAAATTCAAATATTAAAGTCATACAACATTCTGTAAATATGGGGATGGGAAAGGCAATTAGAACAGGATTTGATAATTCAAACGGAGATATAATTGTAACAATTGATGCAGACTTAAGTTATAAGCCTGATCATATCCCTAAACTCGTGAATGAACTTATAAACGATGAAACAATCGATATTATAGTTGGATCTCCCTATATGGAAGGGGGAGAAGTAAGTAATGTTCCACTTTTTAGATTATTTGTAAGTAAAGTAGCTAACAAATTTGTAGGCTTTTCTATGGCTGAAAATTTGAATACTGTAACTGGAGTCTTACGTGCTTATAGGAGAGAAGTAATAGATTCTCTGGAGTTAGAATCAAACAGTACCGATATTAATCTTGAAATTTTATCAAAAGCAATTGCAACAAGATTTAAAATTAAAGAAATCCCTGCATTACTCGAAGGTAGAGAATTAGGTCAATCAAAACTAAAATTTAGATCTAAAACCATTTCTCATATATTATTCTCTTTATATGAAAAACCAATGATACTATTTGGAGCAATTGGAATAATTTTACTGTTAATTGGAATGATAAGTGCATTATACTTGTTTTATCAATATTTAATTGGCACTTTAGACCCTACAAGGCCATTAATGCTTTTTATGGCGTTGATGGTAATTTCAGGCATACAAATATTGATTTTTGGATTTGTAGCAACTCAGATAAGCCTTCTAAAGCGTGAAATCTATATAATTCAGAAAGAAAATAGGCTAATTAAGAAAAAATTGAAATAATAACAAATCTATATTTTTTTAGATACTGCAATTATGTCTATACCGTGATCTTTATTTATAAATAGGGTATCGATTTTACAGGCATTTTGTATAATTGTACTGGCGGTCCTGCTTAAAAAATTGTTTTTTGGAGGATTAATTTTTGATTTTTGCATTTTTTCGGCGGGAGCACAAAGTCTATTTGCAAAAAATCGAATAATTGGAAATCCATAATCAAATACATCTTCAACTTTAAATTCTGCGGATTCAAGTTTATTTTTTAAATCTTCTTTGGAGTATCTTCTGTAATGCCCTCCAATTTCATCAGTATAATTCCACATATCTTGTCTATGTGGAACACTTAAAATGAGTAAACCCTCTTTTTTAAGCCAACTATTAAACAACTTTAATACTCTTAAGTCATCTTCTATATGTTCTAAAACCTCTAAACATATGATAACATCATATTTATGTGGTGGATTTAATTCAAGCAAATTTTCATTATATAAATTGATATTAGGCGCATTATTTCTTTTAATTCGTCTTTCAGTTGCCTTAATTGCTTCTGGTGATACATCTGTAGCATCTACTTTATATCCTAAATTAAGTAGTTTAAGCGTAAAAAAGCCATCACCGCAGCCGACATCTAATACATGTTTTGGAGAATCTGTTTCCAAGAAAGGCTTCAGTAAACTCATTTTATATTCAAGAAACGGTCTTGGGCCATCTACTTCAATTTTTTCCCAAGTAACATCCCATATTTCATTATTATTCAAATAATCATCTTCCTGCAGCGTTTTTATATAAATTTATTAACTTTTCTACTTTTATATCATTATCGAATTCTGTATTTATAATTTCAATGGATTTATCCGCGAATTTATTCCTTAAACTTTGATTTTTAACTAAAATTTGTACTTTTGAGATTAACTCTATTTCATTTTGGGGAGTTATAATAAATCCATTTTTGTTATTTATAACAATTTCAGGTATTCCTCCAACATTGCTTGCTACAATAGGAAGGCCACAGGCCATAGCTTCTATGACTACAAGAGGAGTACCTTCTGTATGTGATGGTAAAACAAAAATATCTGAGGACTGGTAATATTCATGAATATCAGATGGTGATATTTTTCCTGCAAATATAACATGGGTTTCTAAACATAATCGAGATGCTATCTTTTTTAGTTCATTGTTTTTGGGCCCTTCTCCTACTATCATAAGTTTTACATTTACATTTTTTTTATTTATTTCATGAAACGAATTCATCAGTTCAAATACACCTTTAAATGTGTCTAAATATCCCACAAACAGAATCAATATGTCTTTATCATTAACTCCATAATAATTTCTTATTTTTCTATTTTTTAGGGGAATAAATCTTTTTGTATCAATAGCATTTCTTAAAACTATTATTTTATCTTCTTTAATCTCTAATTTTTCCATTTTTTCTGATAGATCCATACTTACTGCAACTGCTTTATTGCAATTATTTAAAGAAAATCTAATCAACCTTTTAAAAAATGGATTATTTTCAAAATTAGTTATATCCATTCCATGGACTGTAATAAAAACTGGTTTTCTAACAATGTTTGCTACAATAACTCCTATAAGTCCAGTAGGTACAACAGAATGAGCATGAATAATATCAATATCTAACTTCTTTATTATCCACATCAAATTAAAAAATAGAGAAATGAGATATGTTACCAATCTGAAATTATCTATTAATCCTTTAAAATGCACAAGAGCTTTAAATTTTTTTGGTTTCATCCATCTAAATCTGTGAACATGAATTCCGTCCATAATTTCCTCGTAGGGTATTCCAGTATTATGTTGAGTGACTACATGAACTTCAAATCCTTTATTTACGAGCATTTTAGCATCATCAAATATAAATGAACCATAATAATCACCTTTATACTTTGGAAACATTGTTGGAACTAAACAAATTTTCATAATATTACCTTTTTAAGGATTAAATATTTATTTTTTTAGAAGTATAATAAAGCCAAATATGCCTGGAATAACAGTATATAAAATTTGTGAAGTCAATGAAACTAAAATAGCTAAAGTAGGAGATATGTTTATTAAACTAAAAAGGTACATGGTAACGGCTTCTAAGGAGCCTAATCCATTTATTGTAAATGGAATTAGAACTGCAATATTCATTAATGGAGCTACTGCTAAAATATATATAAAATTTATTTCTGCAGAAAAAGATAAGCATATCAAATAAAACTGAAAATATAACATTATCCATGCAAATAAAGATATTAATAACACTTTAAGTTTAATTTTATTGGAAACTGTAAATGAAGAAGCTAATTTTTTTTCATCTAAATTTACTTTAATAAATAGTGAGAACACTTTATTTAGTAAATTCCATGGTACTATCTTAGGATAAAAAATTATTAAATATAATAAAGCTGTGACAATAACTGAAAAAATTGAAAGAAAGTAAAGTTTAATTACAAATGCAGTTATACTGCCTAGAATAAATAGAGAAAATAAAGCCATTATTTTATCTAATATGCTGGAAGACAACATTTCTTCTTTAAAACCATGCCATTTATAACCATAATACGATTTTGCAATGTCTCCAGAGCTCCCTGGTAAAAAAATATTTAAGGCCATTCCCGCTAAATTTAGATAACATGAGTCTTTAATTGAAATTAACTTTTTATCTTTATTTAGAATTATCATCCATCGCCATGCTCTTAAAAGGATTCCAAATGGAATTAAAGCTAAAGCAAATAAAATTAAATAATTAATATTTTTAATACTTTGAAAAAATAATTGGAAATCCACAAATTTTAGCAGAAAAATTATTATTAATAATGAAATGGCGATTTTAACGATGTTTTTGTTTTTCAAAGCTTTTTTTAGTTTCATATTATCTTTTTTATAATTTAATTGCCAGTAACTTAACTTTTAGATTTTTTTTCATATATAATAACGTTTCCAAACTTTTTAATTTGTTGGTATGATGTTAAATTTAAAGATATCCCGTAGGAAAGGTAATAATAAGCATTATTACTTTCCAAATAGTTGTTAAATGAGATAATATCTTGTTGACTAAAATTATAGTTTTTTAAACCGCCATAGTATGTTTGATTATCCTTAAAAAGGGGCATCATTTTAACGTCAGTTTTAAGATACCATCCAAAATATGGCCAGGCATTAGAATAAACTGCCTTATTTTTGTAATTAGGATCATAATTCATCAACCATTGACTTGATAAATCTATATTTTCGTCCATTATTTTAAGTTTATAATTCTTATTTTGTATACCTGGTAAATAAGATGCTGTAGCTGAAAGAATCATAAAAATTAGAATTAGTGAAAGCACGTATGATGTCACATTTATATTTCTAATTTTAAATCCTATTTTGGCGTATATCTCACTCAAGCCCCATATTAAAAAATATGAAACTGCGGGGGCCATTGTAACGAAGTATCTGTTGTCTTTAATCACGAAAATACTGTGGAATATGAAGAAAGCCATGAACCAGGCAAAAAATAGCAAATGTAGGTCTATATCTTTTATATTTAAATTTTTTATTAGACTATAAAAAATATAACATATTGCAAAAAATAGGGATTCGCTCACCATGTAAAATGCTTTGCCAAATGTTCCAAGAAAAATCAATGTCATAATCATTAATATTAATAATTTAATTCGTGTATTCTTATTTTTAATATTAATTGCATTAAATATGTTTATTTTAAGCTTTGAATCTCCTTTTAATCTATTTATTGTATAAAGTATGGTACCTAACATAATAATAGATATAATTGCAATGCTTTGAGCACCAATATATGCTGGTGTTTTTTCAACAAAGTATAAAAGGTTAGGGTCATATGAAAAGTTTTCTGCAGAGATGGTTGTTGAAGTCAAACCAAAAAAACTGAGGAATGAATAAAGTGGATTGCCAAATACTTTATAAAAGAATATGAAAACAGGGATCAATAGTAGGAGGGATACACCAATTCCTATTATGGCATCTCTTTTTTCAACTGTTCTAATGTTAATAAAAATGTAGAGTGCTGCAGGGAATATTAGGAGTGCAGAGGGGTACCGTGTTAAGAAAGCTAGCATCATAAAAGGAAATGACAAATAAAAATATTTTGAATTCTTTTTAACAGCTAAAGCCATGAAATAGAATGCCCAGATTGTGAAAGAAACACTTGCAATGTCTGAAAGACCAAACCCAACAAAAGAAATAACAATTGGAAAAGTTCCATAGATTAAACTGCCTAAAAAGCTCTCCATGTAATTAAAACGGAGATTTAAAAGTAGGAATAATCCAACAACTCCAAAAATAAACAATGCACCATCAACAAAAAATATTGTTGAAACTGAAACATAACCTAATCTGAATAAAACAGATGTTAAAAAAGAGATAAGCGGGGGGCGGGTTAAATCAGAATAACCTATGGGCTGACCTGCAAATACAAGTGCATTTGACAGAAAATCATAAGTGTCCCATATTGGGCCAATATTCATCTGGATTTTCATCCGAAAGTAAGTTATTATGCTTATGATTATTACCAAAATGATCATTGAAATCAATGGATACTTATTTCTATTTATAATGTATGTGAATTTCTTATATTTATCTTCAAATTCTTTAGAATAGGTTTTCAAATGATCACCACTATCGGAGTTTATAATAAACTTACAATTCTTTTTATTTTGTGTATATAGTTTTAATTACTGGCTATTCTAATTATTCCATAAGTTAAATTTTAACAATTCTTACAACAGCATATTAAAATGTTTTAAGCTATTCTTCTATATATAATGACTTTTCCAAACTGTTTAATGGAGTAATAGTGAGTTAAATTAAGCCCCTGTCGGATAGAAAAATAATAATCGGCTTTATTATTATCTAATTCTTTGTTATATTGTATATTGTCTTGAGTTGTTATATTAAACTCTTTTACTCCCCCATAATATGTTTGATTATCTTTAAACACAGGCATTGGGTTTACATTAGTTTGTAGATACCAGCTGAAAGTAGGCCATAGATCTGAGTATATAATTTTATTTTTATAATTTGGGTCGTAATTTATAAACCATTCGCTTGCCAGTGATATTTCTTCATTTAAAACTTTAGTTTTGTTGTTGGCTTGATTTATACTGGGTAAAAAAGATGTAGTAGATAAAATTATGGTTATTGTTAAAACTATGGCGATTATTGGAAACGTTAAATTATTTTTTTTAATTTTTAAGGGTAATATGTTTGAAAGTTCACTCAAGCCCAATATTAAAAAATATGAAACCGAAGGGGCCATTACAACAAAATATCTATTATCCTTAATTGCAAAAACACTGTGGAATATAAAAAATGCCATAAACCAGGCAAAAAATAGCAAATGCATATCTAAATTTTTTATATTAAAGTTTTTAGATAAATTATATAATAAATAGCTCAAAATAAAGAACAAAATTTCACTAAACATATATGCTGTCTGATCGAAACTAAATATAAAAACAAATAACAGAACTATAAATAGTGTTAATTTTAATTTAGTGCCCATATTTCCTACATTAAATTCATTAGGCAACATTTTTTTGTTTTTAGATTTTTTTAATAATTTAAAAGCCCCATAGGTAAAAAAACAAAATCCAATGATTAATATAATAAAAAAATATTCAAATCCGATGAATAAAGGAAATTTTTCAATGAAAAAGAACAAATTGGGGTTGTATGCGGCACTTTCTGTCAAACGAGGGGTAGAAGTTGTAACAAAATTTGATGTAAATGGATATAATATATTGCTAAATTTTTGATAGAAAAAAATAAACACAGGAATGATGAGTAATAGTGATACAAGCATCCCAGTTAAAATATTTTTGATATTTTTGATTTCAGCTCTATTTATCAAGATATAAAGGAAAATAGGAAAGATTATAAGTGCATTGTTGTATCTGGTTAAAAAAGCTAGCATAGCTACGGGAAATACGAGATAAAAATATTTTGAATCTTTTTTAACGGCTAAAACCAGGAAATAAAATGTCCAAATGGTGAAAGAAACGCTTGCAAGGTCTGAAAATCCTGCACCCATAATTACAAGGACAATAGGAAAAGTAGCATATAGTAAAGCACCTAAAATACTTTCTAATTCATTAAAACGTAATTTTAAAAGATAATATAGTCCAATAACTCCGAAAAGATATAGTAATCCGTCCAGAATGAAAATTACATTTGTAGATACATAACCAGTCATAAATATAATGGAAATCAGAAATGAAAAAAATGGTGGTCTTGTTAAATCGGAATAGCCCATACCTTGCCCTGCAAAAACCAGCGCATTAGAAAGAAAGTCGCAGCTATCTGAAAATGGCCCGATATCGAGCTGAACCAACACACGGTAATATGCAATAATGCTTATAATTAGTATTAGGCTGGCTAATACTATATGGTCAGAATATTTACTGATTATTGTTAATTTAGATGAATTAAACATTTTAACCCTCAATATGAATATAAATTTCCTGTTGAATATATTAAGTGGTTATAGAATAAATTTTTAGACCTTTTATAGTCCCATTGGTCATTTCTTTATAAAATTTAGATAAATAAAAATTTTCGTTTGATTCGCCCCAAACCATGTAATAATTGATATTATTCTCTTCAATTTCAGTTTTTAATTTTGTATAATCATCCGTTTTTTTAGTCATTCCAAAATATTTAGTACCAGTATAAAATGCTATGCTATTGGATATTACCCAATTTTTATTAGATGCTAAATTACCATGTAAATTATTATCTTTTTTTAAGTTCACACTTAAATCATATATTTTTTCTCCGGCATTTAAATCTTGGATTAAGCCACTAATTGGCGTTATTATGAATGAAAGGATTAAAAATACTATTAAAATATTTTTTTGAGTTTTATTTAGAAAATTCATTTTAAACAGCAGGCTAAGTACATAACCTCCTGTAATTAATAATAAAATATCAATTAACCATAAATATCGTGTTTCAACAAAAATTAAGCTATATCCTCCAGAATATAATAATATGGTGGTTAATAAATAAATTATTTTGTTTTTGTCTAGAGTATTAGAACCTGATTTGAAAAGCAGTATAATTGCAGTAATTATAATTATAATTGAAAATATAGAAAATAATTCGAATATATTAATGATTTTAAGTATATTATCTAAAATAATTTTCATTTGAAACTTTAAATAATCCCATGATTCAAAAGGACTCCATGATTCCATTTTAAAGTAAGAAGGATCTTCCCATGAGCTAACTGCAGATTCATTTGGGGGTTTAACAAGGCCCATGTAGTAATCATAATGGCCATTTGACTCTGGACCTACAAAATTATAATTATATTCTCCTGCGGTTCCAATTGTTAGTTTATCATATTTATCACTAATTAAACCAATCCACAATCCGCTTACTGTAAAAAATATTAGCAAACCTAAAAAAAGATTTTTAAGTATGGTAGCATGTTTTTTTTTATTTTCACTTTGAAAATAAAAAAATAGATTAAATATAATAAAATGGGTTAAAAAGAAAGCTAAAGCGTAACTCTTACTTAAATAAGATAATGCTCCACTTAATCCGCATAAAATTCCCATTAATAGGTTATTACAGTAGTTAGGGCTAAATATGAAATATAGGTAATATACAATTGTGCATGTAATTAATAAATCAGGAGTAGTTATAAAAAATGAAAAATATAAGATTGTTGGGATTAGAGAGAATACTATTGCAGTTTTAATTGTTTTTTCTATTTCAAAATTGTTTATTAGTAATCTTATTCCAATTATAGTAAAAAATCCGGTGATCAAAGAGAGTATTTTCATTAAATAAACTGAAGATTGGGGACTTGAACTAAATTGTAATAATGGAATCAAAAGCCATGATAAAAGGGGACCCCAGTATCCATTAATTGCATTTATAAAGTCTCCATTAATATATTTTTGAGCAATAGTTATATAAGAAATACCATCAGAATTCAAAATATATTGACAACTGTTTATTAAAAGTAACCCAAAAAACAAATAAAAAATTAGAACAAAGAGTATATCACTATTATTTTTTAGTTTAAAGTTAATTATAGTCATTATATCACAGAACTTGTATTAAAGTTAATTTTTATTTATTAAAATAAATCCTCTCATTCATCCTTGGGATCATGGCCATTAAAACGCACTGCTCTGTATTTCCTGTTCGATCAAGCATTCCTTTTGAAAGATAACTAACAGCACCTGTTTTTTGCCCCAGTCTATCTACACCAGTTACTTTATCCATCACATCTCCCACTTCAACACCCTTTAAAACCTCTTCAATTACGTCAGGAGGATATTCAAAACCAGCACTTACTCCTAAAGTAATTTTTTCTCCATCAAATATAGCACACCACTGTAAATCAATGTAACCTGTTATTGAATTTGGTGTTTCCATTAAACCAGATTCAATACCTATACTCAAGTTAAAATCATCAGAGTATGCATTTTTTGCACGGTTTATAGCTCCTTGGATGGTTTCTTCCTTTCCAAATGGTTGATGGGGCACTTGGGAGTCTGCATCGACTGATACAATGTTTACTTTGCCATAAATTTTATTTAAAATATTTTTAGTAGCATTGGCTTTTACTGGGTTTTTAGATCCTACAACAACATTCATGCTATCAACTTCTAAAAACTGAATTGATTATTTCAGTACTTTACCGTCTCTGTCTATTTCTCCTTTCCTTATTCGTGTTGATGAAATTGGTTTTCCATCATCTGCAAGTACCCAGTCAATAATGAAAATTTCAAGGGGTTTCATTCCTTTTTCAACCCGTATTTCATTAATTTTATCTGCTGTGGGCTTGGTTTCGCGGCTCACGACAATTGCATCAATAGAATGGTCATAAATTGTTGGTCCGTAAGGTTCTTCTAATTTTGCAACAGTATATTGTGATTTGAATTTCTTTAAAAATTGTTCCAGGCCAGACATTCTCATTGAACAAGGGTCAATAAGGCCTTTTTCTCCTCCAAATTCATCAGAAGTAACGCCTATTAGTACATTATTGCCAATGCTAAATGCTTTAGTTATTAATTTTTCATGGCCTTTGTGAAATCTATCGAATGTCCCGCCAACAGCTACTTTATCAAATTTCATTTATTTAACCTGTTAATTCGTATAATTGTTATAATCATTTATTAAAAATGATTTTTTCAAAAATTATTTTAGATATTGTTATTTATGCTTTAAATTAAATTATACATTATGCTAACTGAGCAAAATGTAGTGATAAAAAATCCAAGAAAAGTGGATTTAAGGTTTGCATCCTGTTATCCTAACCTTTATAAAGCAGCAATGTCCTCACTTGGTTTTCATATTATATATGATTTCCTAAATTCAAGGGAAGATATATACTGTGAAAGAGTGGTTTATCCCTATATTGAAAGCTTAGAATCAAATACAAAGCTCTCTGAATTTGATATTGTCAGTTTTTCCCTTCAATATGAACAGGATTATTTTAATGTGCTTAAAATGTTAGATAAATCTGGAATTAATATTCAAAAAGATAATAGAAATGCTGATGATCCGTTTATAATTGCTGGTGGGCCTTGTGCAAGCTCAAACCCATTACCTATGAGCAAATTCATCGATCTTTTTGTTATTGGAGAGGCTGAAGCAGTTCTGGACGAAGTAATAGATAAATATATGGAACTTGACAATCCTAAAAAAGAAATAGACGCGTTTTTGGATATAGATGGAGTTTATGTGCCGGATAATCCTGCAAAAATGGTTATTGTTAATGATATGGACAATGCATGCCATCCGATAAGGCAAATTGTCCCAAAAACCGATGATAAAAGATTTGTTCCTGCATTTAAGGATGCATTTCTCCTGGGAGTTTCGCGGGGATGCACAAGGGGTTGTAGATTTTGCATGGCAGGATGTATTTATAGACCTCGAAGGGAAACACCCCTTAAAAAATTGTTTAAAGTTGCAGAAAAAGGTATAAAAGCTACAGGATTTGAAAAAGTCGCACTTATTGGTGCTGATGTTTCAGGGTATTCAAAAATAGAAGAACTATGTGAAGGCTTGCTTGAGAGGGGATTTAAAATTACAAGTCCTTCCATGAGAATAGAATCAATAACAGAGAATTTGCTGGATATTTTGCATGGAAGCGGGCTTAAAACTATAACCATAGCTCCAGAATCAACTTGGAAACTTAGAACAGTTCTAAATAAACCTATAACTGATTCAGACATTTATAAAGTCATGGAAATGGCATTTAAAAGAAATATGAATGTAAAACTCTATTTTTTAGTGGGTTTACCAACAGAAACCACTGAAGATGTTTACAAAATTGTTGAATATATAAAAAATTTGAATAAAATGACCAAAAAGAAAAATGCGATTAGAATCAGCGTAAATTCATTTATTCCCAAGCCCCATACTCCATTTCAATGGGAAAAATTTGATTTTGATGATTTAAATGTGAAATATGATTATTTAAATCAGAATTTAAAAAATATTAATTTAAAGATTGAGGATTTAAAAGGAGCCCACATACAGCATGTATTATCTGTTGGGGATGTTGAAATAGGTGATTTAATTGAAAAAACTTACAAAAAGAAATTTAAATTTGGGGAATGGAAAAATATTAAAATTAAACGGGATTTAAATGATTATTTGCCTTGGAAAAATATAGATGTTGGTGTTGGTTCGAAATTTTTAAAGAATGAATATCAAAAGGCGTTAAAGGGAGATATAACTCCATGGTGTGAAACTTTTGGATGTTATGAATGTGGAGCATGTGATAAACTTAATTCATAATCTGGAAATCTCTTAATTTTAGTTTTAAATCCATAAAATTATTTTTTTATATTTATCCCTTAAATTTATAAAATTCAAAGATAAAAACAGATATGATACAAACTACAAGTGTACATAAAACTATATTTGAAATATAAAAACAGATAAAAATGGCCCTATTTTTAAATATAGTTCATTAGATGGTTTAAAGTAAAAGAGTGGTAATAATAATGTTTCAACCAGCCAAAAGATGTGAATCAATACAGCTTTCAGAAATAAGAAAAATGTTCGATCTTAATTTGGAAGATGCCATAAATTTAAGTCTTGGAGAACCTGACTTTGACACACCATATCATATAAGAGAAGCAGTAAAAATTGCATTAGATGAAGGTTTTACTCATTATACTCCAAATAAAGGTATTTTAGAGCTTAGAGAAGCTATATCTTCTAAATTGGATCGTGAAAATGGTGTAAAAGCTGATCCAGAATCAATTATTGTCACCGTTGGGGCCAGCGAAGCCCTGCACATAGCTCTTCAAGCCATAGTAAATAGAGGAGATGAGGTTTTAATTCCTGATCCTGGATTCCTTTCTTATGATCCATGTGTAAAGCTTGCAGAAGGTAGAATGGTTCCAGTTGAACTTCAAGAAGAGAATGAATTTAGAATGACGGCAGAAAATGTACTTGACAACATTACGGATAAAACAAAGGCAATAATTTTGAATTCTCCTGCAAATCCAACTGGAAGTGTCATGAAAAAAGAGGATATAAAAGGAATTAGTGAAATTGCAGAAGATAAGGGTATATTTTTGATATCTGACGAAATTTATGAGAAAATAATTTATGAAGGGAAACATCATAGTCCTGGAAAGTATACTGACAACGCAATAACTATAAATGGCTTTTCAAAAACATATGCAATGACCGGATTTAGAATAGGGTACGTGGCTGCAAAACAGGAGATAATTGAGGAAATGATTAAGATACATCAGTATAATGCTGCATGTGCAAGTTCTTTATCACAAATAGCAGGACTTGAAGCATTAAATGGACCTCAAAATTGTGTAGCTGAGATGTTAAATGAATTTAGAAAGCGACGTGACCTGGTTGTAAAAAGATTGAATGAAATGGGAATATCACTTAAAAAACCTAAAGGTGCATTTTACGTGTTTCCAAAAGTCCAAAATTCAGTTAAATTTGTAAATGAATCCATAAAAAAGGGAGTTATAATTGTTAATGGCAGTGGATTCGGAAAATGTGGAGAAAACCACTTTAGAATATCATACGCTACTTCATATGATAAATTAGTTGAAGCTATGAATAAATTAGAAACAATAAAAATTTAATTATAATTTAATTACAATCCAAATAAGTATTTCAAAAAATAAGGATCAACTAATATTTAAATTCTTTAAAAAGGAATAGGGAGAAGTTTGAAAATGGCAGAGGAAAACCAACTTGGAAACAAAATCAAACAAATAAGAGAAAACAATGAAATGTCTGTTGAGGAATTGGCTTCAAAAAGCCATTGTAGTAGTGAAATTATAGAAAGTATCGAAAGTGGGGATTTAATTCCTTCATTAACACCATTAATAAAAATTGCAAGGGTATTGGGAGTTAGATTAGGTACTTTTCTCGATGATGCCCCTCAAACAGGACCTATAATGGTAAAATCGGGTAAATCGAATCATGTGATTCATTTTTCAGGAAAAGAGGATCATCCGGATACAAGTGCTCTTGATTTCTATTCGCTGGCTTCAGGAAAAGCAGATAGGCATATGGAACCTTTTATTATTGATGTTCATCCACATGAAACAGAAGAGTATAAACTTTCTTCACATGAAGGAGAAGAATTTATTTATGTTATTAACGGGGAAATTGAGATATTATACGGTCAGGACAGTTATTTGCTTTCAGCAGGCGATAGTATTTATTATGATTCAATTGTACCTCATGATTTACATACTTATGGAAAACAAGATGCAAAAATACTTGCAATTGTTTACACACCCTTTTAAAAAGGTAATAAAATGTTAATTAGCTATTCAAAGTGGAAGTGAATTTAAAAATGTTTATAGAGAAAGTAACACCAAGATTTGGGGACGCTGACGGACTCCGCCACATAAACAACATAGCACTTGTAGAATGGTTTGAAGTTGGAAGAAACCCTATATTTCGAATGTTTACACCAGATCTCGATTTAAACTATGAGAACTGGAAATTAATCCTTGTTAGAACAGAATTTGATTACTTAGGTCAGATGTACTATGGGCACGATGTCGAAATTAGAAGTTACATAACACATATTGGAAACACATCCTTTATAATTGGACATGAGGCATGGCAAGATGAAAAGCTTAAGGCTAAAGGGAAAGCCGTTCTTGTACACTATGATTTTCTAAATCAAAATACTATGCCAATTCCAGATGATATAAGAGCTCAATTAAAGGAACATTTAATAATTGAAGATAAAAAATAAATAATAAAAAAATAAAGGGGATTTAAATGCTTTTTACAGAAGATACAATTGGTGATTTCCTTGAAAAAATGGTAGAAAAGGATCCAGATAGGGAATTTGTTGTTTATCCAGATAGAGACCTTCGCTTTACATATAAGCAATTTGATGAACGTGTTAATATGCTTGCAAAGGGAATGCTTTCTATTGGAATAACAAAAGGTGATCATGTGGGAATGTGGGCTCTTAATGTCCCGGATTGGCTCACATTCTTTTTTGCTACTGCAAAAATAGGTGCAGTTCTTGTAACTGTAAATACATCCTATAAAAGTCATGAACTGGATTATGTTTTAAAACAATCAGATATGAAAGCCATTGCAATAACAGATGGATTTAGGGATGTAAATTACTTAGATATATTATATGAGCTTGTTCCAGAGCTTAAAACAAGTAATAGGAGTAATCTAAGTAGCAGAGAATATTCTTATCTCAAAAATGTAATCTTTGTTGGTCCAGAAAAGCACCGAGGACTTTATAATACCAATGAATTACTGCTCCTTGGAAAACATACTGACGATAAAATACTTTCAGATATTAAAAAGACTTTCAACAGTGATGATGTAGTTTGCATGCAATATACATCAGGGACAACTGGTTTCCCTAAAGGAGTTATGCTTTCCCATAAAAATATCATTAATAATGGATATTACATTGGAGAAAGGATGAAGTATACAGAAGAAGATAGGGTCTGTTTACCTGTGCCATTATTTCACTGTTTCGGGATTACTCTGGGGGTTATGGCAATATTAACTCATGGTGCAACTCATGTAATGCTTGAACAGTTCGATCCATTAATGGTTCTTGCAGCAGTTCAAAAAGAGAAGTGCACATCACTTTATGGTGTTCCAACAATGTTCATTGCTGAATTCTCACATCCAATGTTTGATATGTTTGATCTATCGTCTCTTAGAACAGGTATAATGGCTGGTTCCACATGTCCAATAGAGGCCATGAAAAAAGTAATGAAAGATATGTACATGAAAGATGTAACTATTGTCTACGGCCTTACTGAAGGTTCTCCGGGATTTACACAGACAAGTGTAGATGATCCAGTGGAAATAAAGGTGGAAACTGTGGGAAGAAAACTACCTGAATGTGAGGTTAAATTAGTCGATCCAGAAACAGGTGAAGATATTGGACCAGGAAAAGTTGGTGAGATTTGTAGTCGAGGCTACAATGTTATGAAAGGATACTATAAAATGCCTGAAAAGACTGCAGAAACAATTGATAAGGATGGATGGCTTCACAGTGGAGATTTAGCTACAGTAGACGAAGAGGGTAATTACACAATTGTGGGACGAATCAAAGATATGATTATTAGGGGCGGAGAAAATATTTACCCTCGTGAAATAGAAGAATTTTATTATACGATGCCGGGAGTTAAGGATGTGCAAGTTGTGGGGATTCCTGATGAAAAATACGGCGAAATTGTAGGTGCATTTGTTATATTGGAGGAGGATGCCGATATTTGCGAAGAAGATGTTAGGGATTATGGAATCGCAAAAATGGCACGCTTTAAAGTACCTAAACATGTTTTCTTTGTTGATGAATTTCCACTTACTGCAAGTGGGAAAATACAAAAATTTAAACTACGTGAAGATGCAGTGGAGCTTCTTAAAAGTAGATTAGATGAAGAATAAATTTTTAATTAAGGAAATATGGTATTTATTAAGATATTTTCAAATAAAATAACTCAAAATGTGTTGATCTTATTTATTATACCTATTTTTTCTATTTTCTTAATTTGATCATCTCTTAAAAAAATGAAAACATTTAATACATATTATATCAATAAATAACATTGTATTCTCTGCACTGACGGATTATTTATATCCAGGCATCTCCATTGGTCAGTGCAGGGGAATAGATGTATTCAACTTATTTTAACGGCAATATTATTTTGACATCATAATTTAATTCAAAACAAATAAATATATCAAAGCTTAAACTATTTGATAAATTTATAATGTTTATTGGAGAAATTAGATTGAATATTGAAGAGAGAAAGAAATTAGGTCGAAGAGCAGTTTTAATTGCAATATTCGGAAATGTTGGGCTAACTATTTTCAACTTTGTTGTGGGAATTTTATCTGGAAGTACAGCACTTATTGCAGAAGCAGCCCACACGTTTTCTGACATTTTAACTTCCATAATAACATTCATTGGATTTAGAATTAGCTTAAAACCTCCAGACAAACTGCATCCTTACGGACATGGAAGAGCGGAGCCTCTTGTGGGATTGGTTATTGTTGTATTTCTAGGGATCATTGCATTTGAGATATTATCTGAAGTTTACAAAAAAGTTCTTTTAGGAGGTCCGATTACTCCGCCAGAAACAATTGCAGCTGTAATGGCCCTTGTTGGAGTGTTTGTTAATTTTGTAATGACCACATATATCATGAAAACAGGTAAAAAAATAAACAGCCCTGCAATAATTGCAGACGCACAGCACCAAAAAGTGGACATATTTTCCAGTGCAGCCATATTTGTAGGTGTAATTGGGGCGCAGTTAGGATTTCCTATTTTAGACCCAATAGTAGCTATTTTTATTGCAATAATGGTTTTAAAAACAGCATTTGATGTGGGCAGAGAAAATATAAATAATATATTAGGAACAGTTCCCTCAAAAGAAATCTTGGACAACATTCAAAAGTCAGCTTTATATATTAACGGCGCGTTAGGTGTTCATAATGTTAGAATCAATTATTTAGGGCCGTATGCATCTGTTGAACTCCATGTTACTGTAACAGAAGATTTAAGTTTAAAAGAAGCTCATGAAATAGCACATAATGTGGAAAAAAAGGTAATTGAAGACGTTGAGATTGTATCTATGGTCACGGTTCATATTTGTCCTGATGTGGAAGATGAAGTATATTGTGTAGATAAATGAATAAAAAGTGCTTAAATGAGGTTTAATTTTTTAATCTGGCCGGGCGGAAATCCAATAATTTTATATATGATCATGTGAATAGTCATTCATCTAAGATTGTGGACATTTACTCATAGCGTTGATTAAATTAAAAAATGGACAGTATATGGAGAGATAAAGTGATAGATGACCTTGATGTCAAAAACATCTCTGGACTTTCAAATGATGAAGTAATCCTTAAAATAAAGGAAGAAGGATACAATGAACTACCTTCAACCAAAAAAAGAGGCATAACTACTATTTTACTGGAAGTAGTCCGTGAACCAATGTTTCTGCTTTTAATTGCCAGTGGAACAATATATCTCTTTCTTGGAAGTCTTGAAGAGGCTTTAATGCTCCTTGGATTTGTTTTTGTTATAATTGGAATCACATTTTATCAGGAACGTAAAACAGAACGCACATTAGAGGCGCTTCGAGATTTATCAAGCCCACGTGCATTAGTAATTCGCGAAGGCCAAAAAAAGAGGATTCCCGGACGTGAAGTGGTTAGAGACGATATTTTAATTTTAGAAGAAGGTGATAGAGTGCCTGCAGATGCAGTAGTCCTTTCATGCACTCATCTTCTAATAAATGAATCATTACTTACAGGCGAAGCTGTTCCTGTACGTAAAGTGCCATGTGGCGGAGTTATGGACATGCATCCTCCTGGTGGAGAAGGATTACCATCGGTTTATTCAGGTACACTCATTGTGCAGGGTCAGGGAATAGCTCAAGTACAAAGCACTGGTTTATACACAGAGATGGGTAAAATCGGTAGAAGATTAGAAACATTGGAAGATGAAGACACATCATTACAAAAAGAAACCCGTAAACTGGTTAAAAACTTCGCAATTTTAGGGGTGTTTCTTTGTGCTGCAGTAGTTATTATATATGGTTTTACACGATTGGATTGGCTTAATGGATTTTTAGCAGGTATAACTCTGGCAATGGCAATTTTACCTGAAGAAATTCCAGTAGTACTTACTGTTTTTCTTGCCCTTGGAGCATGGCGTATATCACAAAAAAAAGTGCTTACAAGGAGATCACAGGCAATACAAGCTCTTGGATCAGCTACGGTATTATGTGTAGATAAAACAGGTACTCTCACTGTAAATCAGATGTCAGTTAGTAAAATATTTGCAAATAGCGATTTTTTTGATGTGAATTTGGATGAACAGGATTCACTTCCCGAAAACTTCCATGAAATTGTGGAGTTCAGCATACTGGCGAGCCACAGAGATCCCTTCGATCCAATGGAAAAAGCCTTAAAAAAACTTGGAAAAGATACATTATCAGATACTGAGCATTTACATGATGATTGGACAATAGTACGTGAATATCCGTTATCTCAAGAACTGTTAGCTATGTCTCATGTCTGGAAATCGCCTGATGGTGAAGATTATATTATTGCATCGAAAGGTGCTCCTGAAGCGATTGCTGATTTATGCCACTTAAACCAAACACAAACTCAAAAAATGTTAAAAAACATAAAATCAATGGCAGGCGATGGTTTAAGGATAATAGCTGTAGCCAAAGCAGATTTTAAACAAATAGACTTACCTATTAAACAACATGATTTTAAATTTGAATTTTTAGGACTTATTGGATTTATAGACCCTGTAAGGCCAGGTGTACCAAATGCAATCAAAGAATGTCATGATGCAGGTATAAGGGTGGTAATGATCACTGGAGACTATCCAGGGACTGCAAAAAAGATTGCTCAAGAAATAGGACTTACATCACGAGATGAAATTATAACTGGACAGGAACTGGATAGTATAGATGATTCTAAGCTCCAAGAAAGGGTAAAAAATGTAAATATATTTGCAAGAGTTGTGCCTGAACAAAAATTACGCCTTGTAAATGCCCTCAAATTAAATAATGAAGTAGTAGTAATGACAGGAGATGGTGTAAATGATGCACCAGCACTAAAATCAGCACAAATCGGGATAAGCATGGGGGATAGGGGCACTGATGTAGCAAGAGAAGCATCTTCACTTGTATTACTTAATGACGACTTTTCATCCATAGTAGATGCTGTAAAAATGGGAAGAAGAATATTTGATAATTTAAAAAAGGCTATTGCATATATTTTTGCAGTTCATATTCCAATTATAGGTATGTCGCTAATTCCAGTGATTTTTAACATGCCTCTAGTTCTTTTACCAGTTCAAATCGTTTTTCTAGAACTAATAATTGATCCTGCATGCTCTATTGTATTTGAAGCAGAGCCTGCTGAGGCAAATATAATGAATCGTCCGCCACGCAGTATGAAAGAACCATTGTTTGATAGAAAAATTATTAGTTTGAGTATTTTACAAGGAGTAAGCGTGCTTATAATAGTTTTAAGTGTTTATTTATGGGCATTATATAATGGGCAGGGCGATATGGAAGCCCGTGCATTAAGTTTCACCACTTTAATCGTGGCTAATCTTGGATTGATATTAACAAACCGTTCATGGTCAAGAACCATTTTTTCCACATTAAATTCTCCAAACAAAGCATTATGGTGGGTAATTGGCGGAGCATTGTTATTCCTGGGATTGGTCTTATATGTGGAACCACTGCGTAATCTCTTTGGTTTCAGTGTATTACATTTAAACGACTTGATAGTTTGTTTAATAGCAGGAATTATAAGTATTCTGTGGTTTGAGGCCTTAAAAATGGTAGGTAGGCTGTGAATATATACTTGGAGATATATTTGAAATAATATGAGGGTCAATTAACTTTTTTAAGTTTTAAAATAAGTAAATTAAAAGGTGATTAAATGAAGAATTTATTTGCAGATAGAATGAATAAAGTTCACAAATCATTTATAAGGGAAATATTAAAGGTTACAGAAGACCCCAACATCATATCATTTGGTGGAGGCCTACCCAACCCTAAATCATTTCCAGTAACAGAAATAAAGGAAGTAGTATCTAAAGTTCTGTCTGAAAATGGTGAAGAAGTTCTTCAATACAGCACAACAGAAGGATATCTACCACTTAGAGAGTATATAGCTCAAAGATATGCAAAAGAAGGTTTAATGGTTCATGCAGATGAAATTTTGATTACCAATGGCTCACAACAGGGGATTGACTTAATAAGCAAAGTTTTTTTAAATAAAGGTGATAATGTTTTGGTTGAAAAACCAACATATCTTGCTGCAATACAATCATTTGGATTATTCGAGCCAAAATTTAAATCTGTACCTTTACTTGAAGATGGAGCAGATATTAATGCATTTCAGAGAGTATTAGACGAAAATAAAATCAAAATTTTCTATTCAGTTACAAATTTCCAGAATCCAACTGGAATAACCTATTCTAAGGAAAAAAGACAACAAGTAGCTGAAATACTCCAAAATACAGATACCATCTTTGTAGAAGACAACCCTTATGGAGAAATACGGTTTATGGGCGAGGATATACCTCCAGTTAAATCATATCTTGAAGATGGGATACTTTTAGGCTCTTTTTCAAAGATAGTATCTCCTGGAATGAGGTTAGGATGGATAGTAGCTAATAAAGAGATAATGGACAAAATAATCATAGCAAAACAGGCTTCAGACCTGCATTCTAATTATTTTACCCAAAGAGTTGTTTATCAATACTTAATTGACAATGATGTGGATGAACATATTGAAAAAATAAAAAAAATGTATAAAAAACAGAGAAATCTAATGGTTAAAATGATAGAACAGCATTTTCCAGATGATGTTAACTATACAAAGCCGGAGGGAGGAATGTTTTTATGGGTAACTCTTCCAGAAGGTTTATCTTCTCTTGATCTGTTTGACATTGCAATAAAAGAAAATGTTGCTTTTGTCCCTGGCAAGGCATTTTTTGCTGATGGAAGTGGAAATAACACTTTAAGGCTTAATTTCTCCAATTCTAATGAGGAAAAGATTGAAGAAGGTATAAAAAGGTTAGGAAAGGCTATTTATGAGTTAATGGGTAAATAATATTTTATTTATAAACCGATTTATAATTCTTTTTTAGGATAATTAATAAAATGAGATTATACCAAAACTTTTGCATCTAATTTAATTAATGGAAGGGTAATTTATTAGATATTTAAAACAATCAAGCAATTAAATAATGAATCAATAAACCAATTAACTGAATGCAGCATCTATCTTAAAAAGTATAGTGCATTCTGAGGGTATACTAACTGACTAAAAAGTAGTTACTATTAAATTAGTGGCTAAAAATAAAAAAAATATTGGTGGTTTTTGAATTAGGAACTTTTTGGCTGCTCACTTTCCATGGTCAATTTATACGCTGTAAAGAGGCATATAAGTATTATTGGAATTAAAACGTCAATATAAAGCGCGAAACCAGCATTTCCAGGTGCAATATTTCCTGTTTGCATTATATCTGTAATGTGTATATATGCAGCTCCAAGATAAAATACAGATACTGCTATTATGGTCGCAAGCCAGAAGTTATCCCTGAATTTCAAGCATAGAATTCCTAAAAGTCCATAAGATAAATTTGCAACTCCAACTTCCAGTTGGAATGGATTGCCTGCTGGCCAACCAATCATCGCAGCAATGGTATTTGACAGGAATACATGACCAACGAATGCCCATATTGAGCCAATTCCCACCATTATAAATAAAAACCATAATGAAAATACTTCAAAAACTCTATTTTTTGTTTTAGGCGATTTACTCAAAAGTAAATGTAAAACAGCTCCAATTAATGTTATCAATAAAAAAATATATGTCATTTCCATATTTAAACCCCCAATTTAAATCTAAATAATGGTATTTGTGGTTAAATTATTTAAATATATGGTTAAAATTCCCTAATATTTAAAAATAAATCTTATCTGGAAGTTAAGTTTTTAAATATTTAAATTCAATATTATAGTAATAGGGAGGAAATATAAATGGAAATAAAATATATTTGCCCGCTTATAACGGTCAAAGATATTAAAAAGTCAAAAGAATTCTATGAAAATGTGTTAAAACAGGAAGTAGAGATAGATCACGGTGAAAATGTTACATTTAAAGGAGGGTTTGCGTTACACGACATTGATCACTTCCAGAAGTTAACACTTAAACCCATTAAAACTACTGATTCTCCAAAGGACTTTATGGAACTTTATTTTGAATCGGAAGAGATTATAGAATTAGAATCCATTTTAAATTCTTTAAATGTTAAATTTGTGCATAATATCAAAGAACAGCCATGGGGACAGAGAGTAATGCGTTTTTATGACCTTGATGGTTATATTATTGAGGTAGGGGAGCCTTTGGAATTTGTAATAAAAAGATTCGAGGCTTACGGTCTTTCTGTTGAAGAAATTTCAGAAAGGACTTCCATGCCCGTTGAATTTGTGCAGATGGTTCTAGAATAAGATTTAAAAGAATTTAAAAATATTTTCAACAGATATTTTTATTTTTGTCACTTTATCTGTGATAATCTTTTTTTAAGGATTAGTAGTAAAATATATATCTTGCTTTCGATAATTGAGTATTGTATTACTTGAATCTCCTTAACAATCATTTAATTATAACAATAATGCTCAATGATGGATTTTTTTGGAATTAAGGGTTTAAGGAAGTATTTAATATGAATATAACGAGATTAGAACGAAGAGTAAAATTATATAGTCACTTAACTATTATTTATTTTTTAATAGCAGCTATATTTCTTTATTTCATTAATGGCAGTGTATCTATTGCTTACTTCATTATTTTAATTGTAACTATCATATTTGGAGGGCATAATTGCTGTAATTGTGAATTTTATAAAAATGGTTGTTACAATAAATATTTTGTTTTTACAAAAAAAGAATCTGAAAAAGAAATCTCAAGTTTATTTAAATATATAGGCTTGTTGTTGGGATGTATTCTTGTTTTTTTACCTATAATTGCTTTAATCTACTTGGGAATGACTGGAAAACTTACTGGATGGGCTCTGATTTTAATGATCATGATCGTTGTTGTTACAATATCTATGTCTGTAGTTAGAAGTAGCATTAAAAAGGAGTATGGGGAAATAAAGTTTTGTTCTAAGTATCATGGTCTTAAAAAATTGAATAGAATCTCAGAGGAAGTTAGAATCGAAAATAAGGATAAAAAACCTAAAATAAACTATGCTGAAATTAATCGTTGCCCCGCTTGCAATGTAACTAATGAAGATGATGCAAAATTCTGTTTTGAATGTGGCGTCAATTTAATAACATTTGCATCGTCCAATGATAGATTTTTAGCATTTTTATTGGATGGAATATTTTTAAGTTTGATGTGTTTTTTTGTATTGCTAGTTTTAACAATTATTTTTTCAGATTTTAATGGTGTAAGCCATGATTTAATATTAAAGACCGCATTTTTTTTGAGTATTCTTGTTGTATTTGGCTATTTTGTAATATTAGGAGGTCCATTCAATCAAGGACAGACTTTAGGGAAGATGGTATCATCAATGAAAGTGGTTAATCACTCAGACAAAAAAACAGTAACTTATAAGCAAAGTTTCATCAGAACTATCTTACTTTTCATGGATTTGATACCTTACATAGTTCCGGGCTTGTTAGGTACACTAAAGATAAAACGTTCCAATGAAAACCAAAGAATAGGAGATACCGTCGCTAAAACAATAGTTATCATTGAAAAATTAAATAGATAAATTTTAAACGCCGGGGACGGGATTTGAACCCGCGTGATCCAAAGGATCATGGGATTAGCAGTCCCACGCCGTACCAGACTGGGCCACCCCGGCAAATGAATTTAAAAAAGATTATTCAGTAAAAAAGATGATTGTTTTTAATTGTTTATAATAGTTTTGGTTTTGATTCCATAAAAGGATTTCTTTTTATTGAATGGGCGTGTTCAGGAGTGGACAAACATCCTGAAAACTGGTTATCCAAAATCCCAACTCCGCCCCGTTGCTCCACAAGCATCAGCTGTCCACAGTAGAGCTGCTTCTTTCCAGACCTGACCCGTTCCCATGGTTAAAGCAATTAATTCAAGCCCTACAGCCTGAACCCTGCTACCACTAATCCTGCGGGACGAGGTTTCTACGTTGAGATTATGGGCCAGTATTCGTTCAGCTTGCCGCCTCCTGAACTTCGACCGCGCCGTATAGGGGATATGCGCTTACAGAGGACCCCTGACCCTCCAGTCTAGCCCATCATAGTTATCGCTATTATAGTATTTGAACCTTTTGATCAAAAATTTATTTGAATATTATGCCTTTCTTTACAGTTCTTTTTAGAAATTAAACTTAATTATTTAAAATAGAGTATTTTTAATGTCGTTAAGGACTGATTACAACAATTTGCTCTATTTAATATCTTTTATTTTATTATCTATTTTAAGTAATCTAATTAGAAAAAACAATTTTTCCAAATAGAAATTGAATTTTAGAGGTAGAGAATTTAAATTTAAAAAGCAAATTGGAGTTATTAACAGCGTATAACTCTTATGATATCTCCATCAGAGATTATTCCCTTTAGTTCATCACCATCTACAACAGCTAATTGATTTACTATACCTTCTTCTGCACCATGTTCTTTCATTTTTTCTACAGCTATATTTAAACTATCTTCAGGTTTTACGCAGACCACATCTGTAACCATTACCTGTGAAACGGTTGTTCCCAGTGCATATTTGTCAAGAATCAAGTTATGTCCAAGATCAGTTGCAGTTACAATGCCTACAAGTTTTCCGTTATCAACAATAGGTAATGCACTTACTTTGTGTTTCATGAGCTTTTCAAAGGCAAATACAACATCTTCTGTTGGGGGAACGGTTATAACGTTTTTTGTCATTACATCTTTAACTTTCTGTTTCTCTAACATCTTCATCACTTCCATAAGTTTTGGTAAGAGTTTCTATTATAAAATCGATGGTTGTTGTTACATCAATATTTTCAATAACAGGGATATCATACTTTTGGGCCTGGCTTTCGAAGTATTTATGGGTTCTTCTTATTGCTCCAAAGTAATTCATATATCGTTTAAGTGGTCTTCTGGCCCATAATTGTCTGCATCGTGAATAGAATCGTCCTCTATGAACTTCTTCGTCTTGTAATGTTAAAACGAACATTGCAACGTTGTGCTTATTTACCAACTCTTCATTTATAAATCCGGGCACAATATGCACACCTTCAATAACTATACTTATCCCTTCTTTGAGTGCTCTTTCAATAACGGCTTCAACGCCCACGCTCACCGTATCCACGTGATCACGGAATCCAATAAGTACTTCATCAAGTTCTGGCGGCGGTGGGATTCTTAAAGATTTATATGCAGTGTAACTTGACTCAAATATGGTTGGAAGAAGCTCTTTGGATACCATTTTACGCATAACTTCTCTTATAATATCGGTACTGGTCATATTTCTTATTCCCAGCCGATTAGCCACTTCAAAAGCGATTGAAGATGTTCCAACACCTGATGCACCACCTATTAATATAATGAGCGGTTCTCTGCATTTACGAATACTTCTCCAAAGCCTATACTTTTCAGCGATTTCTTCATCTTCTCTTTTCAGTTTTCCACGAACTATACCTATCAAATCATCTAAATTAATAACTTTAATTCCTTCTTTTCTTAAATGATCTTCTATTTGGGATGCAAATTCATATGCTTTGTTTGGATCCATTTCTGCTCGAGTTAGAGATCTTGCTAAAACACCTTTAGAAAATGGTTCTCTATATATTTTCCCGCTTACTTCTCCTTCAACCATTATCATTTTCAAATTTTCACCTCAAAAAAATTCTTTATTTTTTTGTGGCCATAGAACATTTACATGTTCGGGGCATGCAAAGACTGAAAGTCGTTGCGGTTACAAAACCAAAGGTTTTGCAAATATCGAAATCAAAGATTTCGAATGTTCGAAAATCATAGCTTACGAAACCGAAGGTTTCGTGCTCCAAAAATTCTGTCAAAAATCTATGATTTTTGATGCCACGAAAATTATCAATTCTCACAAATTTCATTTGTGAGTTTGAAAATCTTTGATTTTCAATTTTCGCAGGCTTCGAATTTTTGAGAGATTTTCTCAACCTCAAATAGGATGGTAGGCATATATTAATTTAAATACAGAGAATCAACTAATCATTCACTTTTAAATCGTATAGCTTAATGAGTCTTTAAAAAGATTATGTAATGATAATTTAGCCAACTCTCTGTTGTTTATATGTTCATTTTTATGATCAGTGCTTTAAATAGTTATACTATTAATTTGAAAAATTTCTAAGTTGTATAACTCCATGGATTTAAAGATTAATGAGTTTTGGAGTTATTTCCACATTATCTTCAGTTTCATTTATTTTTATTATGCTTGCAAGGCCCTGTGAAGATTCTCCAGAATTGATTATAATGGTTTTCCCTATTTTATCAATTGCTTTAGCTTCATGTATATGTCCGCAGAGATTTAATGATGGTTGAAACTCTTCTATTATCTTTCGGATGCTTTTACTTCCTACATGGTCTCCTGAAGGAATAACATCCGTTTTTGTGTTGTATGGTGGAGCGTGAGTAACTAATATTTTAATAGGTTGGGTTTCTATTTGTTTCATTAATTTTTCAAGCTCTTGATATATTTGCATCTCTGCAAATTCAAGGGGAGTGTTAAAAGGCGTTGTATTTGAACCTCCAAGGCCACATATGCCTATATTTTTAATAATTAATGTTTTGTTATGTATATTTATGGCGTTGGAGTTTTCTATTTCTCCATAAATACATGTTTGGTCACAATTACCAGGTATTGCAAGGGTAGGGATATCAAACATGCAGATTTCATTTAATATTTCTTCACCTAACTTATCTGGACCAAAATTGGTTATATCTCCGGTTAAAATTATTAGATCTACATCGTTTTTTTGTAGATAATTTAAAATATTTTGGCATTGACCATGTAAATCACCTATAGCAAGAATTTTCATGTTTTATTCTCCTTAAAAAAAGATTTAAAAATGATATAATCAAAAAATAGGATGTATTCTGAATTTTTTTAGAGTTTATTCCTTAAAAAATGTCGATATCTCTTTTAAACTTCCTTTAACAGAATCTTTATCTCCATAAATTGCAACGATGTTGTCTTCTTCATATTCCATTATAATACCATATTCTTCTGCAATATCATTTAGTCTTTCTTCAGATATCGGCTCTTTGAAAGTGATCCTTACAGTTGTAAATCCAGCTGGAGCTCCAACAACAAATTTTGGTGCAGCATCTTCTTTTTCAATTACGATTTCTCCTCTTGAAGCTCTTTTAAGCTTTTCAATCCATTTGTTGCTATAATCTTCCCCTATTTCTTCAGCAAGGTCTAAAAGAGAATCCTGTATTAAATTAAGGAAATCATTAATTCTTTTTAGCTCTTTCATCATTTCTGGATTTGTGGGGTCTGCTTTATAGAAATTAATGGAGCTTTTTGCTAATCTAACATTTTTAGTTACATCAGTTGGAATGTGTTTTTCATTCTTTCTTAGATCAGTTAGAAGTTCAACTAGGATTAGCCAAGTTTGTTCTAGGGGTAAATCGTTCATAAATGCCCTTCCAGAATTTTCTTAGTGTTATAATTAAGTTTTGCATCAGCTTGCTTTAATTCTTCTTTTATTTCTTCAATATTTTTGTATGAGTTTAGGAACAGTACATGATGGCTTTGAGTACCGCTTATATTTAAAATAGCAATTTCTTCAGTCTCATCAATTGTTTTATTTTCGACAGATGCCTTGTATCTTACAAATGGGCCGTATTGTTGAGGTATTTCCTCAAATTTAAATATTCCAACCAGTGTAGCAATAAACATAAAAACACCTCAGATTGTTAATTTTCAAACTTAATAATATTATAATTCTAGTTTAAATATAATTTTCAAAATATTTAAAATTATATATAAAGTAATTTATGTTAAAACTAGTTAAATATTAGATTGAATGTTAAATAATTAAATAAATAATTTATTATTAAAAATAGCAGGACGATATGATTAAAATAATTAATTAACTTGGTTATAAATAATAATTCATTAAAAACAGCTGTTAGAATGATTTTAGCTTATTTTTTTTAAATAATTTTAAAAATAAATAAAGTAGGGAGAATTAATTTTATTCTCCGCCAGTTACTTTGTCCAGTTCTTCAATGTCCTTAATTGAACATTTTTCTAGAGCTGAATCTACACAAATTTGGTGAACATCTACTGTTAGATCTTCAGGTTTGTATCCCATTGCTAGACCTAAGAACTGAGCAAGGTGGAAAACAGGTATGTTGAATTCATCACCGAATTTTTGTTTGATTTCGGTTTGACCTACATCAAACTGTAAGTGACAGAATGGACATACATTTACTATAACATCTACACCAGCGTCTGTCATGTTGGTTAATTTCTCTTTTGTGAAGTCTAAAGCGTTTTCTATGTCTCTTGAACGTACTCCACCACCAGCACCACAACATAACATTTTGTCTCGGTAATTTACAGATTTTGCACCAGTTGCTTCTACAAGCTCATCTAAAATTGTTGGTTTTTCAGCGTTGTCTATTCCAATGTCTGCTGTTGGCCTTAAAAAGTGGCATCCGTAGTGAACACCGACGTTAAGATCATCTAAAGGAGTGGTTACAGCTTCAGCTATTTTGTCAAGACCTACATCATTGTATAATACTTCAGCAAAGTGTCTTACGTTAATGTTACCTTTGTATTCTCTGCCTACTTCAGCGAGAACTTCGTTAATTTTTGCCTTAGCTTCTTCGTCTCCATGTAATTCGTGGTTAGTTTCAAATAATGTACCGAAACATCCGTTACATTCGGTCATTATATCCATATCCATATCTTCTGCTATGGTTATGTTTCTTGCAGCTACAGAAAGCCAGCTGGTCTTATCAAATGATCCAAATACACCCGGTGCTGGGCAGCATGATGCTCCTTCCATGTCGTGAAGTGTGATACCGAATTTTTCAAACATTACTCTTGATGATTTTTCGATTCCAGGGTATCTGTTGTTCATTATACATCCTAAGAAATATGCGAGATCCATTTTCATTCCTCCTTATTCTAGTTCTCCGGTTTTCCAGTTGTATCCAATTAAACTGTCAAACCCTGTTTTCTTGAGTATTTTTTGTACTTCTTCTAATGCTTCTGGGTATTCGTGTGTGGTTGGAGGTAATTCGTTTAATCCAACTCTTTTTCTAAGTGCCATTGTGGCATCGTTAATTGGCACACCGTGGCCTGTTTTTAATACGAAGGTTCCAGTCATTTTGTGTGCTTGTGCCATTTTTCCTGCTTGGGATTGCATGTTTCTTATGGTTTTAACAACATCTACAATCTCAACGCCTCTTGGGCACCTTTCTTGGCAGGTGTAGCATGTAACACATTCCCAGATAGTTTCGTCTTCCATAACTTCGTTTTTAAGTCCGTTAATGGATTTTCTTATTATGCTTCTTATTCTGTAAGGAGTTCTCCTTCCTGAAGGACATGATCCTGTACATGTACCACATTGGTAACATAATGCTACGCTTTCTGCGCCTGCGTCCATTATATCCTGTTTGAAGGTTGTATCTATATCTTCGCTACGTACTAGATTTTCTTCTTTATTAAGTAAAGTCATACTCACACTTCCTTTATTTTTACTTTCCTCTTTTTTTGTTTCTTTAACGACTTCTTTTTCTTTTTTCGCTGTTTTTTTCTTTTTTCGCTGTTTTTTAGGTTTTTTCTTTTCCGCAGTAGCTTCTTTTTCTACTGCAGGGGTGGTTTCTTGTTTTGTCTCTGTATCAACTGGTTTTCCTTCTTCGGAGTTTTCTGGTACTTCGGATTCAGGTGTTTCTTTGTTTTTACCTTTCTCCTCTGATTCTTCCCCTGTTAAAAAATCTTTTAAACGTTTCAAGCTTTTCATTCATTCCCCACATCCTTTTAAGTTAAGGGATTGTGTGAAAACATATAATTTTCATACCTAGGTTGATGATCAGTGTATATATAGGTTGCGGAAATATCGCATACTGTAACCTTTTTGTTGACACGATTTGCATTGAATATTTTAAATCATTCTGCAACTGATTTTCGAAAAATAAAAAATAGATACCGACTCATTAAAGATATAACTGTGAAAATAATTATAAAATAAAGTAAAAAATCATAAAAAGCAGATGTTGGAACAATTAATGTAATTAAAATCATTAAAAACAGAAATGCACCATAATATTTTCCTATTGGGTCATAAATCAGCAATTTATACTTGGAAGTAACTATGAATTGTAAAAAAACAAGGCTAATAAGGATTAATAACCAGTAAGGATAAATTCCATGGAGTATAAATGCAGTAAATGCGATTAAAACCAGAATAAAATCTGCAATTATGTCAAAATATGCTCCAGCAGATGATGATAAATCGAATTTCCTTGCAAAATAACCATCAAAAACGTCAGTAAGGATTGCAACTAAAAAAACAGCAATTGATTCTATTTTTAGGCCGTTAACGAATAGATAAAGAAATATAAAAGCAAATACTATCCGGGATGTAGTTATTCCATTTAAAATAGAGGATTTATTGATTTTCATTTTATCAAAGTTAATATAATGATATTAGCAATACTCAATCTTAATAATTAAAATATATTGAGGTCATACTATATTTTTTATACTAATATTTTAAATACATTAATTAAGTGAATAAGGAAACCGATTTTATGCTCTTAGTAAAACAACATGACGGCCCAGCAAGACTTGGAAAATATGAAGAAGTAATTACTCCTGCTATTTTCAAGTCAGAAGAAAATCTATTTATTATAAAAGATGAACCTATGCCATTTGATGTTCCTAAGGAATTAGCAGAATGGTCTGTTAAAAGAACAATCCAAAATGCATCCAAAAGCGAAGAAAAGGGTATTGCAGTTATTCACGGCAGTAAATATGTGGATTTAAGAGTTAAATGTGCTTTAAAGTTAGATGAACTTGGATATACAACATTATTAGTTGCAAATTCAGAAATGCTTCTAAAAAATCCTCGAGATCTTGTTGATATACTTGTAAATTTAAGGGAAACCATAAATCCCAATATAGCACTATATTTTCCATTTGCAGACGTTAATTTTATTCCAATACTGGCTTATATGGGTATTGATTTCTTTGGAGAGTTTACAGCAGATTATTATGCGCAATTAAACGTTATTTTAACTCCGACTGCAAAATATAATCTTGAAGAGTATAAAATATATGATTTGAACTTTGATGAACTTAAAAAATACAATAAAAACAGTATGGATTTTGTAGTTAGAGAAGTAAGGGAAAATATAAAAAATGGAACACTTAGAAATTTAGTTGAAGAGCGATGTTGCACTTCTCCCGAGGCCATGTCCACGCTAAGACTACTTGATAAGAAATATCCTGATTTTTTAGAGAAATATATGCCTTTATATTAGAGTTTAAATAAGTAAGATTATTATTTAACTGTAATGACTACATAATGATGTTTTCCTACTTCTTCCACATTTTTAAAAGTCAAATGATACTTTTCAATTATTTCTCTAACATTTTTTGGATTTATTTTAATTTTCATTGGAGGACCTGGTGTATTTTCAATCTTTTTAAATTCAACAACTGCAAAAATACCTTCTGGTCTTAATATTCTCCTAATTTCACTCATTACCTTATCTAAGTTATCATTTTCTACGAAGCCGTGTAAAACATTGGCCATGTAGCATATATCTACTGTTTCATCTTTTATGGGGATTTTTTTGCTTATATCTGCAATAATGGGCTCTATATTGCTGATTTCGCTGTTTTGAATTTCTTTTTTTAAAATATTCATGGATTCTTCCCAAACATCCACTGCGTATACTTTCCCTTTTTCTCCAACAATTTTTGATGCGGCAAGGGACATGTAGCCGTCTCCAGAACCTGCGTCTAAAAATATATCTCCTTTTTTAAGTCCAATTGCATTTAAAACCTTTTTTGAATCTAAAATATCTTTACTAGATTTGCCATGATGAAAATGTTTTCCTGTCATTTTAACTCCTCTTTAATGTCTATTTATTTGTGGTTTAAATCATTTAAACACTTTTGAAAAGTATATTTTACAATTTTATTTAAAATATCTTGCAATACTCAAAATACTTGAATAAGAATTAACATAATATAAGTAACATCGAGGTGGATAAAAATGATTGAGAAACTTGAAGTAAGTTTAATCAATGAAAATGTGCATAATTTTAAAAAAGGGGAGTTTGGAGTGGAAAAAATTGAGATAGACCAGGATAAAGGTTTAATTGAGATAATATACGCACCTAAAGAGGATGGAATTAAAAAAGTCATAATACCTCTACAGAACATTGAAAAAGTAGATTTCACCGAAAAAGAGGATATATTAGATAAATTAACTGAATAAAAAGATTATAACTTTTATTTTAATTTTAGATTAAAATTGGAGATAATTAGTTATAATTAATTCTTTAATTTCTCCCCTTTTTGAAGCATCACAATTAATATTCCGTTTTGCAGTGATCCTCTCTATATTATAATTGTTATAGAGATTATCAAAGAATTCATCATGAATATCTTGATTTTTAGGATCAGAATTACTAAGCATCAAATATGCGCCTTGTTCATCAGTTATTTTGAAAAATTGAGCTAATCTTGTTTGATCTTCATCATTAAATCCATTTTTTGCATAGCTTGTAAAATTAGATGTTTTGTTTAATGGCCGATATGGAGGATCAAGATAAATAAAGCTTTCTTTTTCTATATAGTTGCAGGCTTCAGTAAAATCTCCACAAAAAACTTCTGTATCTTGCAATGCTTCATATATTCCTATAATATTCTTTTTACTGTGAATTTTAGGATTTTTATAACGTCCAAATGGTACATTGAATTCTCCTTTTTGATTTTGACGGAAAAGACCATTAAAACATGTTTTATTTAAAAAAATTAGAAAGCTGGTTCTTTTAACCCATTCATCACTATAATTGACATAATCAAAACCATCCATCTGTCGGTTATATTCGTTTCTAATTTTGTAGTAGTATTCTTTTCGTTTATCCTCTGATTTTTGAAGGTGTTTATCCTCTATTTCACTTAATTTATCCATTAACCCTTTATGATTTATTTGCAGGGTTTTATAGGCAATTACAAGTTCTTTATTAATGTCAAAGAGATAAGATTCTTCAATGTTATAATCTCTTTTTAAATGGAAAAATAACGCTCCGCCACCAACAAATGGCTCAATATACCTTTTAATTCTTTTAGTTCTAATTATTTTTGGAGGGAACCGTTTTTCCAGTTCATTTAGTAGTTGTGTTTTCCCGCCAGCCCATTTTATAAATGGTTTGGCAGTAACAGGCTCTACTTTAGAATTTTTATCCATTTTTTATCCCAAAACCATTTATTATAATTCGTCAAGAAGGTTTTCTGGTGCTCCACAGATTTTAACTAGATACTCTGCTTCCATAAAATGTAAATCTCCAGGGATAATCAGACAATGCAACGGACCGCCAAAATCTTCCATAATAAGCTTTTTTACAGTATCTGCACGCACCAATGGTTTGATTGAGCCAGCACGTGCAAGCGCAACAGCTAATGAGTCTTCTGTCACTATTTCTTCACCAAGCTCTTTTTCAACCTTTAAAAGATATTCCAATCCCTGATTTACAGTCATATATCTATCTGCATCGGCGCGAATGTCTAAAAGCACCAGTGTATGGGCTTTTAATTTTTTATTTGCTTTTATGGCATGGTAGGGGGAATGCGGAAAATAATTTTCCTCCGTAAAAGGTATTGTAGTTACTTTTCCAAATTTGTAAGCTTGAAGACCAGCTAAACCTGGAGCTGCTGATAAAATAGAAGAGGAATGGATAACTCGTGTTTCAATATTCCATTTTTTAGCTTCTATCATCATATCCGTATGCGTTGTTGCAATTAAAGGATCTCCTGCAGCTAAAAATGCAACATCTTTTTTCATAGCTGCATTTAAAGGTATGTTAAATTCTTCTACCTCTTCTCTGGTTAAAACGCTAATTTCTTTACTTATTATATCTTCAACAGCAGATAATGTTGTTCCAAATAAATTTGCAGTGTAAAACTCGGCATAAATATCATCAACTTTTTTAAGGGCTTCAATTCCCTTTAAAGAAATGTCTTTTTCATCATAAAGTCCCAAACCAATAAAATAAAGCATAAAACCACTCCTACACTCCATATATAACATTATTTAATTAAATAAAACATTTAATTTACCTTTAGGTACCTGTTTTAAATATTATTTTTTAACAATGATTATATTTTAATCTTGATAATATTTAGATATATTAGTTAAAATCTGGTTTATGAGGATATTTATGATTGGCCTAAAAATTCCAAAAGATATAGCAAATGATGTGCGTAAATCATTATTAAAAAATTCATTAATTAATCTTGATTTTAAAATAGAGCGTGAAAAGGATTATGTTATTATTCCACTTTTAAATGAGCCTAAAATGGATTTATTTAGTGAAATTTGTCAGGATAAATGTGAAATTATTGATACTGACTTTGAAATGCAAAAAAGAAGTCCAAGAAGTCTAAAGGAGTATCTGGAAGGTAAAATTGACCCTAAAAAAATTGAAGAAATCAGGGGATCCTTTGATATAATTGGGGATATTGTTATTTTAGAGATCCCTGAAGATTTAGATGAATATAAACACTTGATTGGAGAGGCTGCGCTTAAATTCACGGGAAGAAAGGCAGTTTTTAAAAAGCAAAGCGAAATAAAGGGAATTATAAGAACAAGAGACTTAGAACACATTGCAGGAGAAGATATATCAGAAACTGTTCACCAGGAATTTGGATGTAAATTGATGCTTGATGTTAAAAAAGTTTATTTTAGCCCTCGGCTTGCAACTGAGCGAAAAAGAGTAGCTGATCAAGTTCAAGATGGTGAAATAATAGTTGATATGTTTGCAGGGGTTGCTCCGTTTCCTGTGCTTATTGCAAAAAATCATAATGTTAAGATTTATGCAATTGACATAAATAATGATGCTTATGAATATATTAAACGAAATATGGAGCTTAATAAAGTTTCAGATAAAATAATTCCAATTTCAGGTGACGTAAGAGAAGTTTTAGGTGATAAAAATATTCGGGCAGATCGTATTATAATGAACTTACCTGGAACTGCCTATGAATTTTTAGATTCAGCTATAGAAACTGTCAACGAGGGAGGAATTGTTCATTACTATGAATTTTCAGATGATTTCCAAAAACCGGTTGAAAGAATTAAAATAGCAGCTTATCCTCGGAAAATTGAAGTTTTAGGTAAAAGAAAAGTAAGATCAAGAAGCCCGGGTATGTGGCATATGGGAATTGATGCAAGAATATTTTAAAAAGCAATATCTATATATGAAAATATATATTGAAGATGATTAATAAAGGGGGTTTAATTAATGGAACTAAAAAATGTTTTGAAGATATTTTTGGTTTTAATATTTGTTTTTGGAGTTTTTAGTGTAGTATATGCGGATTCTGGACCTACTTTGGGTGCTAATCAGGCTCAAAAGATAGCTCAAAGTTATTTAAAGACAAATAATTTGCCTTATACTGCTGTAACTCCGGGGTGGAGTGACTGGAAAGCAAAGGTTACTGATACTAAAACAGGCGCTCAAAAATGGATACCTGTAAGTGAAGCTAAAGCAGATGACCCTGGTTTTGGCGGACCTGGAAGATACACAGCTGTTGAAGGTTATAATTCCGCATGGGTTGTGCAGGTTAATAATCAAAATGGAAAAAATGTGGGAAGAATATATGTGGACGCTGAAACTGGTAAAGTCTTAAAAGCCATCATCGACCAGGGTAGCAATACTAATGATGCAGATATAAATGCAACACCTCTAAATCAAACAGCAACACAAGATCAGGGGATATTAGGCTCAATAATAAATAGTATTATGTCATTTCTCCAGCAGATATGGACTTCAATCTTTGGAAAATAACTCATAAAACAGTAATATGTAATAAATAACCCATTAATGGTTATTTATTTAGTTTATTTTTTTTAAATTATTAAAATGGCTTTAATATTCCTTCTTCAGTAATTATGCCTGTAATTAAATCACTGGGCACAATATCAAATGAAGGGTTCTCCACGTCAGTTCCTTCAGGCGCAACACGGCATTCTCTAAAATATAACACTTCTTTAGGGTTGCGCTCTTCAATTTCAGTATCATATATTGAATTTTCAAAATCAAATGTACTTTTTGGTGCTGCCACATAAAATGGCACATTAAACCGTTTTGCAGCAAGTGCAACCATTAAAGACCCTATTTTATTTGCAACGCCGCCTTTTGCAACTCTATCTGCACCAATTACGACTTTATTTACTTTTCCTTCCTGCATCATGCGTCCTGCAGCGCTATCCACAATCAATTTAACTGGAATTTTTTCTTGTTGCATCTCAAAGACACTGAGCTTTGCTCCTTGGCAAAATGGCCGTGTTTCATCACATATCACTTTAATTTTTTTACCTTCATGGAATGCAGCTCTTATAACACCTAAAGCTGTTCCATAATCAACGCAGGCCAATGCACCAGCGTTGCAATGAGTTAAAATAGTATCGCCATCACCAATAACTGCAGCGCCGTGTTTTCCAATGGATTTATTGGTTTCTATGTCTTCATCGTACATTTTTAAAGCTTCATCAAGTGCATTATCAGATTTGAGCACTCTGTCTACTGCCCAGAACAGATTTACTGCAGTGGGACGTGCTGCTTTAATTTCATCTGCAGCTTTTTGGAGGTCTTCACCCGCTAACTCTGCAAGTGTCATTCCAAAGGCAGCAGCTACACCTATTGCAGGTGCGCCACGAACTACCATGGTTTTAATGGCGTAAATTACATCTTGATAGTTTTTACAGGTGAAATAAGTGATTTCATCAGGTAATTTTGTTTGATCGATGAGTAAAAGTTGATTGTCTTTCCAAAGCATAGTTTTCATGTTTATTACCCTTAAAAAAGTAATTAATTTTCAATAAATTAAAAAAATAGAGTTAATAATGACTTGCAGGAGTCATATCTAAATGTTTATCTTCTTTACCAGGAACACCGTATGCATCAGCCCTGCATTGGGTGCATGCTCTAAATACGGGAATGATTTCTTCTACTTTATCTCTTACTTCACTGATTTGGGCACAATTCGGTTTTTCAAGGTCTTTAAACTTGTTAAGAGGTATAAGTGGAATTACATTCATAAGGGATGCGCCTCGTTTTTTAACTTCTTTGGCTATATCCACAATATGTTCGTCATTTAATCCAGGAATCAGCACTGCATTTACTTTAACAACAATACCCTTTTCGGATATCTTTTCTATGCCTTCAAGCTGATTTTTAGAGAGTAATTTGAATCCTTCTTCTCCTTTATAGATTTTCCCATCATAAAAGACCCCAGCATAAATTTCTTTACCTATTTCAGGGTCAATGGCGTTTACTGTTACTGTTATGGTGTTTATATGTATATCTGCAAGTATATCAGCTTTATCAGGTAACAAAAGCCCGTTTGTACTCATACATTTAATTAAATCAGGGAATTCTTCATCAACCCTTTTAAAGAATTCAAATGTTTCTTCATTAAATAGTGCATCGCCAGGACCTGCAACACCAACAACAGAAATTGGCATTTCGCCTGTAACTTTTCTAACATGCTCTATTGCATCTTCAACATTCATTACTCTTGCTGTGACTCCAGGACGGACTTCACATTTGTTAATGTCTCTTGTGCAGAAATTACATTGAATATTACATTTAGGGGCGATTGGAACGTGGATTCTTCCAACTTTATCGTGCATTTTTTCATTAAAACAGGGGTGTACTTTAGTCATGTGGGCAAATTTACTTTCTTTCATTTTCTAATTCCTCCAAAGGAAAATTTCATCACCATTTGGTTTAATTCATCATGTTAGGTCTTTAATCATTTTTTCTTCTTTTTTAATCCATTCATCCTTGATTATTTCGTCAGAACATACCATTGCAATGATATCTTCCTTAGAATTGTGTCTGATAACCTTAAAACCTTCTGGAATAATTCTAAATATAGCGTCGTATATCTTCTTTTTTAAATCATCTTTAGGGTCATGGATGACTATACCTTTAATTTCACTCTTAGGACCGTTTATTGTCACTTCAAATCTGCTGGGCTGCTGTATTTTTTCTCTGCCTTCTGTTTCCCATAGTTTTTTCAGTAGTTCTGGAAGATATGTTTCATCTTTAACTTTTATATAAATTTTATTTTCATTTTTATCATATTTATATTCAGTAAAATCATCAATAGTAATGGGGGATGCAGCTTTTTTAAATTTAACTACAATAATAAATACAGGTTCTCTGGGGTCTACAAAGACTTTCATGTCGTCTATTGCTCTTGAAACTTGCACGTCTTGTATGATTTGTTTTATGATCATCTCATAAACTTCTGCACCATCTTCATCGTAACATTCAACTAACATTTCATTCTCCCAACTATTTTTTCCCTAAACCAGATACTAATAATGCCGCACCAACAGCACCGATATATTGTGAGTTTTCAGGCACAATAATTTCAATACCGCCCAGAACAGTGCTTACAGCATCTACAAGACCTTCTATAAGTGATGTTCCTCCAACTTGAATCAGAGGCTCACGAACGTCAATTTCTTGAAGTTGCTGCTCATAAACCTGTTCTGCAACAGAATAACATGCAGCAGCAGCCACATCTGCCTTTGTACCTCCAGCAGCAAGTGAAGTAACTAGATCTTGAATACCAAACACTATACAGTAACTGTTTAAGAGAGCGTGCTTGTAATTTCCTTTTAAGGCTAATCCTCCCAGTTCACTTATGTCAACGCCCAGTCTTCGCGATGTTATTTCTAAAAACCGGCCTGATGCTCCCGCACAGATTCCACCCATAGTGAAATTATCCGGAATTCCATCATTAACTGTTATAACTTTGTTATCCATTCCACCAATATCTAAGACAGTTGCTTCGCCTCTCTGGCGGTCTGCAAGATAAACTGCTCCTTTGGAGTTTACACTGAGTTCTTCTTGAATTAAAGCAGCGTTAAAGTGTTTTCCTATGGTTAATCTTCCGTATCCTGTCACTCCCATACCGTCAATGTCATCTAATTTGTATCCTGTGCCTTCAAATGCACTTTTCATTCCTTCTTCAGCAGATCCAATAACATCGGTTGTTGGAAGCCAACCAGTTCCTATTATTTTGTTATTTTCCATTAAAACAACTTTGGTGGTTGTTGAACCTGAATCTACACCAATTGTTAGGCCTTCCTGTTTTTCACGTGCCAGTAAACTCTTTCTATCAACAATGGTGGATAATGCTTCCATTCTTATGAAAAGCTCATCAGCTTTGGTTCTTTCAGTGAAAGAGTATGTAACAACAGGTAAATTTGTGTTTTGTTGTATAAATCGTCTTAATTCGTTTCTAACAAGTGCTCCTTCAGCACATCTAAAGCATGAAGCGATGAATACTGCATCTGCATCTGCTTTCCCTTCAACAATGGACATGGCTCTTGCTATCATTAGTCTTATACTTGAACTTGCAGCGTTAAAACCGAATTTTTTGTAAGCTTCGTCAATATAATCTAGATCTGCTTCGGGAATAGTAATTTCTGCACCAAAAGTTGCTGCAGCTTTTTCTATTTCCTTCTGAACACCACTGTATTCAGTTCCACAGGATATTTGGGCTATTTTAACCATTTTTTTCCTCCAGTTCATCTAGGAAAGTGTTAATCTTGTTTACTATGTCTATTGCTTCTTCCTGGTTTGTAGGATATTGAAGCTCTAAAATGGGGATATTTTTCTTTCTTAAATAAAACATTGAAAGTTCATTTGTTCTTGCACAGCCTATACATCCAAATCCATAGGGTGCTTCTTCCATAATTATTGCAGCTTCAGCTTCATCAATTAATGGTCCGAATATGGCCATTCTTCCCCTTACACCTGATGGAACTTCAATTGCAGCATATTTTAAACCTTTTATTGGTTCGTCTTGGGTAATATTAAATGGAGGTGAATCTATTTCTGGATCTATTACTTTTTTTCTTATTTCTTTTTGTAATGCGAGGGCTTCATGCCCATGTCTTTCCACTAAATCAGCTAAAATTAGTGAATTTGGAGGAAATATAGCTATTTTCAATAAAACTCCCCCTTTTGTGTGTTGGGTTTTATAAGTTCGGGTCTTCTTGTAATTTCTTTAAGGTCACTGAATATTCCTTTTGTTATATCAACAATACCTATTACACCAATAACTTTGTCATGTTCTTTTATTGGAACGACCACAACTGGAATACCTGAGTAAGCACCGCTTTCAGGAATTTCCCGCATTGATTTGCCGTTATTAAGTACTTTTTCCAGTACAGGGCCGGTATAATCAAAATCTATTACTTTACCGTCCTCTATTCTAACTCCCTTAGCGTTTTTTGTACGCATTGTTGTGGGTAATTTATTTAAAAGCTTGTGAATAGCAAGTGCCATTGGTGCTATCTCTTTTCCCTTTGAAGAAGATGTTATTTGCATTTTTATCATTCCCCTATTTAATTATAAAGCTTAAAAATGGATTTACTATTTTTCAGCTTCTTTTATTATTTTTTTAAATAAATCTGGCGAAATTTGCTTTGGTTTTTCTACATGAACTTTTCTGGGATGTTCAAATGCTTCTCTTAGGCAATCAAGTAATTCATATTCTTTTTCAAGCTGGTGAAATCCTTCTCTTGCCGCTCCTCTTTTAGCTCTGCAACGTCTGGGGTCTCCTGGTGGAAATCCTCTGTCTTTTGTGAAAATGTTAAATGGGTCTAATTCCCTTATTCTTTTTACAGCATCCATAACAACATCCTCATCTCCATGAATTATGGCCCCATAACACGTTGATTTTATAGTAAGGGGTAATTCCAGCATATGGAGTTTCTGGACGAGTTCTGCAGGATTAATATTTGAAGAAGGCCCCAATATTATCATGCGAGTGACTTCAGAATTTTCAGTTTTTGGCGACATAAACTATATCTCCCTCTTTCAGTTTTTCCAGATTTTCAAGCCCTTTAACAACTCTACCAACTATGTTAGTCCCGCCAAATGGCTCTCCTGTAGGTCCAAATTCGTCATTATCTTCAAATCTTACGCCTATCATTCCAACATGTCGGCGTGACATATTGGTTATTCCAATTTGCCCAGCAGTTACGCATTTAGGAGGAGTGTTTTCAGGGGTAAGTCCCTTTGCATCTTTAGAGTTCCCTTCAAACATCATCACCTTCATTCCCGGAAATGCAAAATGCACTTTAAGGGAGCCTATCGGTGAATCAATAATCCCTGTGAGTTTTTGGAAATACCAGGATGATCTTGGAGCATTATCATTTATATCTACATATATTATTTCATTTTTATTGATTCCAAATGTTTTTACCTTTTTGTTACCAATAATGTCCATTGAAAACTGAGGATTCTGGCTTACAATTATTGCATCATCATCTTTTAAGCCGTCACGTATATGTTCTATGCCTTTTGAAGATAAATATTCTTCTGCATCCTTTTGAGTCATTGAAATGGTTATTATTCGTTCTGGATCTGATTTAACCGTTACATAATCTCCTGAATTTGCAATATCCAAGAGTTGCATTCCTTTATCGACATGACCTATAAGAGTGTGGGATGGTGTGGAAACCCTATCTTCCCTGTAGATATAAACACGTCCCATTCCTTTACCGCTATTTCTAAGGGTAACTGCACCACGTTTACGCTGATCTATGTATTCAGCGTTCTTTTCAAGTCCCTGTAACTTGTAAAATCCTACAAATGAATTTGATTCATAATCCACTTTGATTTTACCATCTTCAGACAATGCAAAAAAGTGTTCAACAGAATTAGGGGATTTAGATTCTGTTTTAACAAGAATATGGGTAAATATTTCATTTCCATCACTAACAGGAGTATCTAAATTGGTTATAGTGGCACTTTTAATTGTACTTTTTCTTTCTACAACTGGTTTTATTTCAGTTATAGCATCGTCATCAGTGAGATTAACCAGAGTCCTTTTACCTCCAACTACTTGGGCAAATATCCCATTAGTTCCTTCAGGAACTCCATACACAGATTTATGCCGGCTTTTACTGAATATTATGTGGGTTGCATCTGAAGTAAAGCCTGAAAGACTTATTATAACGTCCCATTTTTCATATTTATGCTCTGTTTTTGTTGGAATGAGGTTAGTCTTAACTGGCCCCATAGAAACCTCATTTGAGGTGGTCCATCGGACTCTATGATTTTCAAACTCTTTATAGAGCTTTTTCCATGTTTGGATCAAATTTGAAGGGTCTTTTTCTAATAATTCAATTATTATGCTTCCTTTAGAAGTTTTTATTTTGTATTTATTCACATATTTTTCGATTTCTTCTTTACCTTTAACTACGCCAAGGACACAACCTTCTATATATGGTGCATTCGCTGCTTCAATTGCATCTTTAATTGTAGAACCTTCAGAAAGGTTTATTTTTTCACCATTGACCCTTACAATCATATAATTCCTCATTTATGATAGTTCATCATTAATACCAGTTATTCCATCTTTTTTAAAGTCGAAAAGAACTTCTTTTTGATTTTTATGAGTTATATAAAATTTTCTTTCTTCAATAATATTTCCAACAACTGCCGCTGTAATATTAACTTCTTTAAGTAACTCAATACATTCTGGTGCCGTTTTACTTCTAGCAGTTAAAACAAAACCTGCTCCAGGATATAATTTAAGCCATTGCTCCCAATCTACGGTTTCATTTCGTGGGATCTTTTCAATTTCAACAGTTGCACCTACACCAGATGTTTCAAGCAACATTCCCAGTGTGCCTAACGTTCCAGGATTACTTATGTCTTTACCGGATGTCACAAGTTTTTTCCTGCCTATCATGTTCATCACATCAATTTGGGCCTGAACAAGCTTGGAACTTTTCATTGTAGTTGTATCCCAATTTAAATTGAATTTTGGATGTAATTGGCCGTCAATGTCAATTGCAACTATAATTTCATCACCAATATTTGCATCGCAGCTTGTAATAATCTCATCTTTACCTACAATCCCGGTAATTGACACATCTAATGCGTTGTAAGGAGTATCGGGGTGTAAATGTCCTCCCACCATGGGAACACCGAATTTTTTAACTCCATCATTTATGCCTTCCATAATTTGATGGCATATTTCATCGTCAGGGGTTGATATAACGTTGGTCATTCCAATAGGTTTGCCTCCCATTGCTGCAATGTCGTTGACGTTAACTAAAACAGAACAGTAACCCGCCCAGTAAGGATCGGCTTCCATTAACTTTCCCCACATTCCATCTGCTGCAAGAAGAGCTAATTTCCCATCTCCAATGTCTATTGCAGATGCATCATCACCAAAACTTAAAATTGTTTTCCCTGCAATATTGTAGGTGTCCTTTAAGATGTCTGTTACATCTTTTATATGGTTTTTCCTTGTAATTCCTTCAAAATTCCTTAAAGAATCAATAAGTGTGGTTAAATCCATTGTCCACCTCAGTTTTCTTTTATTTTATAGTAAGTGGATGTATGGTTAATGATTTGTAGTATTTCATTTTTAAAATTTTCGATATTTTCTATTTCTATGATTTCTTCTTCATTAAAAAGCTCATGAAAGATTTTTTTACCAATAACATCGTCTAATCCATTTTCAAGTTCAATTATCAAAGATTCACTTGCTTTAAATCCTTTTTCAACAACTTTATCAATATCTCCATCGGTGATACCGATTATAGGCACATTAAATCTATATAAAATATCTCCCGCAACAAGTGTGGTATCATCACCAACTGTAACGACCATATCAACATCTTTTAATTTGTAAATATCCTCTGCTGCATGATCTAAAAATGCCACACAAAAATTATGGCTATTTCTACATGATTTAAGCACTCTAGGAGTGATTTCTGATCTTCTAAGTAATCCTGTTTTTATTATGGCTTTCTGGAGGTCTATTTTACCTAATTTTTTCACGCCGTGCTCTTTAAGGTCTCCTCCAATTATTTTGGTTATTAAACCATTTTCTGCAACTAAAATAACCTCAGATGAAGTGGATTTACCCACAACAATTCCATTAACAAATATATTTTCATTAGAAGAAACTCCGGCAATGCTTCTTTCAGTCTTAGTTACTTTATTAAATGCCATTTGTTCTTCAATTTCAAGGGGAGAAACTATTTTTAAGTTTAAAATCTCAGATATATCTTCTGCAAGTTTATTTAAGCTATTATCCCACGATATAATGCTTCCATCGGATTCTCCTGGCCTTTCAATTTGAATTAATGGAGGTTTACTCTTGCAATGATTGAATACTTTAAATCCAAAGGCATGGCCAGTTACACTGGATTTTCCATAATTAATTAGAAAAATAACATCACATTCGGGGGTGAACTTGTCAACTGATTCACTTGGAAGTAATTTTTGGCTTATATCAATTCTATCTTCAAGATGAGCATCATGCACCGCGGTTCTGCCCATTGTACCGCCAAGCCGTGCACTTACTTCGCCATAATCTCCAAGTAAGTTCAAAATTTTCTCTGCATAGCCAGAATCAACTATATAAGGGCCATGTACAACAACACCAATTTTCATTACCTAATTTTATGATGATTAATCTATTAAAATTATCGTTAAATTTGGTAAATTAAAAGAAAAAAGTCAATTAATTATTTTAATGCCAAAAATGCCTCTACTTTTTAGTTTTTATCCTCTTTTTCATAATTGGAGAACCACAGATCTCACAATCCTCAAACTGGTAGTTGTAAGAATATTTTTTTTTACAACCTTTACAAATTTTAACCCAATTATATATTTCTTTAATCCCGTCAGTTAAAATACTTTTATAACCTATATTTGCAGTTTTTAATGCATTTTGCATGGAATAATCATCAGTCATTACCACAGGCTTAAAACTATTCCTTTTAAATTTCAATGCAAGGGCAACAATACTTTTATCCACATCTGAAAGTCGTAGAATATCTCCAGAAGATTTAATTATTTTATCACATTCAATCAAATCTTCCATGTCAGGTTCTTCTATCTTAATTCTCCCCTCTTTCAAGGCAGTTTCTAATAATAAGCTTGATTTTAAGTCTTTAATTTCTAAAAGGGCACTACTTGTTGTAAAATTGGATTCTAATTTAGAATAAAAGCCACCTATGATTGAGGAGGCATCAAGTACAAATATTTTTTTATGCATAATTTATTTTCCTTTTTTTAAAATAATAAATATTTCTCATTTTTTAGAATAAATACAGGCGGAAAAACGGTTTTTAATACTAAACACAAAATGCTTATGTTATAAAAGTTATAAAATAGACATGTAGGGAGGGTAAAATAGAAAAATTTTCTTTAAGTTTTACAAATCAAAAACCGCCTTTGATTTGGACATGATACCCTCCCCGTTCCTAAATACTAATTTTAATGATTTTATGTATTTAAATCTTTTTATCTGGATTTAACCTTATTTTCATTATTGTAAAAATATATACAAAAATAAAAATAAAGTATAGAAAGTATATCAATTGCAAGATTAAATCCTAAATTAGATTATTAAACATAAATAGAGGATTATTTAAAAATTATTTTCATAGCGGTGATTTTATGAAAAGTAAAAGTATGGATGAGCATAAGAAAAAAGCTCCAAAATCTGTAAATTGTGCAGTTATAACTTTAAGCGACTCAAAATATAATGATTTTCTAAAACAGGATAATAATGACATCTCTGGAGGCATAATAAAAGATGCATTAAGCGAAAAACACAACATCGTGTTTTATTCAATCATACCTGACGATGCAGAACTCCTTTATTCAACAATTAATCAAATAACAGAAGATCATGAAGCTGATGTTATTATAACAACTGGTGGCACAGGAATTGGGCCTCGAGACATAACAATTGAAACTTTAAAGGAAATATTTGATAAAGAATTAAATGGATTTGGAGAAATATTTAGATATGAATCATATAAAGAACTGGGAACTGGGGCTATTTTAAGCAGGGCAACAGCAGGTGTTTATAATGGTGTATTAATAGTTTCAATGCCGGGATCGCCAAATGCAGTTAATTTAGGTTTAAAAATTGTATTGCCTGAGCTAGGACATCTTGTCAAACATTTAAAAGAATAGAACATGCCTATAATTTTTAAAAGAATTAATGCGTGAATGAATAAAAAAAGATTAATATATTTTATTTATTGAAGTCATTTATTGAAATTAAAGGTTCTAAAACAATTCCCTCATTTTTAAGATTTTCAATCGCACCTTCAGCCCTATCAACAACCACAACTGCCTTTTTAACCTTTCCGCCATTTTCTTCAAGGGCTTTAATGGCTTTTATAAGGGAATTACCAGTTGTAGTTACATCTTCAACCACAATTATAGAGTCTCCTTCTTTTAGTTCTCCTTCTATAAGTTGTGATGTGCCATATCCTTTTTTAGCTTTCCGCACCATTAGCATTGGAATTTCTGATTCAAGAGAAACTGCTGTGGCAATGGGAACGGCACCTAAAGCAGGTCCTGCTACTTTATTTATATTATCATCAATTATTTGGCTGGACACGATTATTGCAATGGCTTTAAGGATTTGAGGGTTGGTTATAGCCATTTTCATGTTAACATAATAATCGCTTTCTTTTCCAGATGAGAGTATAAATTTGCCAAATTTTACAACTTCTTTTTCTTTAAGGAGTTCTATGAGCTCGTTTTTTTTGTTTTTCATTATTCCTCACTTAATTAATTGGATTTTATGAATGAAGATTAATATTTACATAATTTTCTGTGGATTTATTTTACATTGTTTGCAAATACTATTTTTGAGGTCATAGCAGTTTATGCACACGATATTTCCACATAAGGAGCATGTATGCATTTTTCCTGGCTTCCCACATATGTTGCAGATCCCTATTACTTCCAAACAAACACCACAAAGGTATTATATGAAATAAAAAAATAGATGGGCTTTTTAAGGCTCCCGAACATGAAATGTTTGGTGCATAAAAACCTTTGGTTTTTATAACCCTAAATCTTGGGTTTCTAACCCTGGTTCGTCTATATGTTCTTTAAGGAGTATTTTGTCTCCTATTTGTTTAACCATCTCATAAGGAATAACATTTTCTTCCTTAGATATCCCAATACTTTCAGAAAAACTTCCTTTGTTTATTACGATTGCTTCAATCTTTTTAGTGCCTAGATTTACTTCCATATCTTTTACTTTACCAATAACAGTCGCTGAACTATCTAAAACTTCTTTTCCAATAATATCGTTGGCTACTCTCATTTTATCACCATTTTTTTTATATATCACCACTATTTTGTAGATAATGGTGACTTCACTTTATGGTTATTATTTACTAAGTTTTGCATGATATTTATATTTTTATATGTCATTTAAGGAGAATAATCACAAAAAATAATTTTTTAATTCTTTTTTTTAGTTTATAAGTGAAAATAAAGATTAAATTACTATTTTATCCTTAATTAAGCATTTTTAGTGATTTTTCCTATAAACCGAAAACTTTATATACTAAAAATAAAACATAGAACATATAACACAAAACATTTAAAATATCAAATTAAAGGTTGAGGAGTGAATGGGAGCAATAACAGTATGCATTCCTGATGAATTAGAAATTGCATTTCGAAGGATTACAAGACAAAAATACGGCGATAAACAGGGAAGATTATCTCGTGGAGCGGCTGAAGCTCTCTTTGACTGGTGCAGGAAGGAAGGATTTGAATACCAGCATCCAGAAGATGAAAACATTCCATGTGAATGATTTCAAATTCATCCTCTTAGATAAAATGAGGTTGAAGAAAATCAAATGATTTTCTGAACCACAAAAATTGAAAATTTTTGAGGTGATTAAATGATTGATTTAGGAATTCAAAATGGAAATGCAAATTTTAAAGATGAAGACTACGAAACAATTTATTTATCCCAGCTTGAACCTGAAAGTCAAATTACAGGCGAAATTTATCTATCTGAGATAAAAACAAAGGAACTAAAAGGAAACGAAATTCAACAGTTCTATTTAATAATAACAGACCACAAAAACAAACAAAAATGGGTATGTGGAATCACAACTTCAGCTTACACTAATGACGAAATAATTTCCATTTATGGAGAAAAAGGCGGTAGAGTTTACCAGTTAATTGATAGTTTAAGTCACGCTTTAAACGGCACTGAATTAGAGCATCTTGAGAGTTATTCAGTAGTTTTTGACACTTTAAGGAAAACTGTTAATGAAAAAGTGGAAAAAGTAACTGTAAAAACAGTCCAATCAAATAATCCTAATGCCAAAACTCCTAATTTGAGTGTAGTTAAAGCAAAAGCATTCGAACAAGAATAACTTGTTCGATGCATCAAAAAATAGCAAGCTATTTTTTGATAGCATTTGAAAAAGCATAGCTTTTTCTATGCAGCCAAAATAGTAGATTTTGGCAAGCATTCGAACAAGAATAATTTGTTCGTTATGTCAAAAAATAGCTTGCTATTTTTTGAAGGCATTTGAAGATGTGGAATAATCAATTATTTCTTTTATTTTTACTTAATTTAAAAACTAAAAATAGAAAAATAAGGAGTATTAAATTAAACTCCTTTAAATATTTTATCTAACTGTTCTTTTGCCTGTGGTTTAGTCAATAAGCTCACTACAACTGTAATTATAAAGGCTATTGGTAGTGCTATTACTATTGAATCAACTGTAGGCCATGGGGCAGTGGTTATAAGTATTGTTTTACCAGTAAGTGCCTTACAAATACCTAATGCTTCTGCTGATTTTTTGTATTCAAATACCAGCCAGAAAACACTTAGTAATGTTCCAATAACTAAACCGGAGATAACTCCTGCTTTGGTGGATCGTTTCCAGAATAGGGCAAATGCATACATTGAAAGAAATGCAGCTGCAGTTATACTAAACCAAATAGCGGTTCCAACTGCTATGATATTTGCTGGAAGGATCAATCCCAAAATAACAGCTATTACAACTGCTACAGTGATTCCTAATCTTGCAACTAATACTGATGATTTACCTTTTGTTCCAGTAACTGTTTCGTATATGTCACGACCTAAAGCAGTTCCTTGAACGTGGAACTGGGCTGAAAGGGTGGACATTGCTGCTGAAAGCAAGGTAATCATGAATAAGTATGCAAACCATAAGGGCATTGCTGCAGTGATAAATGCAGGAATTATCTTGTCTGCATTACCTCCGGCAACTTGCATAGCTATTTTTCCAACAGTATCAAAGAAGTACACATTAGATAATGCACCTACAATGAATGCTGTACCGGTCATCATGAATATGAATATTCCACCGATAAGTACAGCTCTGTTAAGCTCTTTGTTTGATTTTACTGTCATAAATCTTACTGCAAGCTGTGGCTGTGAGAGAACACCAATTCCCACTCCAAGTATAAGTGTACTAACCAACGTCCACCAGAATGGACTGCCCAATGCAGGCATTGATGTCCAACCCGTAAATCCTGTGGCAGTGGCAGCGGCCGTAGCATTGGAAGGAATTACATGTATTAAGTTTGTAAGGGCTTGATTACCGCCAGTTATTCCTCCGGTTAACCAGTAGATTGCACCTAATAAAATAACCATTCCTACAAACATGATTGTTCCTTGCAAGGCGTCAGTGTACATAACTCCCCGTATTCCTCCAAAAATTACATAGACAGCTACTATAATTGCCATTGCAATTAATGCTACGGTGTAATTTATTTGAAGAGTTGTTTCCACGAATCTGGCCATTCCAATTAAAACTACTGAAGCATATAATGGCATTCCAACGAATATAACTGCTCCAGAGAAATATTGGATAAATTTACTGTTAAAACGCCGTGATAAAAATTCTGGAAATGTTAGGGCACTTAAATTGTGTCCCATTTTCCTTGTTCTTTTTCCGAATAATACAAACGCTATAAAGATACCTACAAGAATATTTAAGACTGTAAGCCATAGAAGACCCATTCCATAGACTCCGGCTGTTCCACCAAAACCTACAATTGCCGCAGTACTAATAAACGTTGCACCATAACTTAAAGCCATAATAAATGGGTGGGTTTCTCTTCCTGCTACCATGTAATCATCAGCGCTCTTTGTACGTTTCCAGGCCACATATCCGACGTAACCCACCATTAAAAGGTATATTAAAACTACAATACTAAGCATAACTATGTTATCCATTTAATTCACAACCTTATCCTTCTTCATCCCATAATCCTAGTTCTTCTTCTTCCATCTTTTTTTCTTTTTTATGCCATTCCATTTCTTCTTTTATTTGTTCTTCTTCATCTTCGCCGCCTTTATTCCAGTTTAAGGCACCATAGATCACACATAAAAGCATGCTTAAAACACATAAGATGTATGCACTCCAGACCCATGGATCTTCTATTCCTAAGACCACTTTTTCACCTCCCTTAACCTGTTTGAATAATACACGATTAATAATTAAAGATTGGAGACTTTTATATTTATCTATTTCTTTTTTTTGATTAAAATTTGAAATAGTTATACATATTAACAGATTTAGTGTAAGATTTACAACTTTTATTGATTTTATAATAGGATTGTTTAATATAATAAAAATTAAAAAATAACTAATACATGAAACTATTAATTTATCTTTCAAAGTACTATAATAAAAATAAATAAAATTTTTTGATTATAATGTCAAAATAATTCTATATAATGGTGATAATAATGGATTTGACTGGAGAAGAAATTGAAATCCTTCAAGAGCAGATAATTATTGTTTATAAAGCTATAATTCGAAATAACTCGTATCAATCTGTTTTTTATAAAGGAATTGCTTTTAAACAACCTGAAACTGGAAGTAAACTTCTAAATAAACTTAACGAGATTAAAAGCCCAGAAGAAGTACTTAAAAAATGTATAGTTGAGTTAGAAGAGATAAAAGAAAATAAAAAATTAGAAGAAAAAGTGTTCTATGAAATAATTAAAAAACATGATTTAGAGGAGTTAAATGAAAAATATGGTATAAAAAGACCTGAAGATTTAGATAAGTTAGATATAAATGAATTGTTAGGATTGATCTAACATATGGTCTTTTAAAACGAGTTTATATCATTAATTCAGTTAAATCACTTGAAACTGAAAAGAGAAACCTGTCCTTTATCCTCTGAATTTTCATCTTCCTTTGGATTGTTGTCTTTCTCGTTTAATAAATCATTTTCAGATTTTTTAATCTTAGAAATTGTCTTTTTATTTTTGGATTTATGAATAACAGTGTTTTCATTTGATTTAGATATTGAAACTTTGCTATTTTTCACAGTTTTTACGTTTGTTTTTTTAGGTTTTTTAATTTTTCTAGACCTGAAAAGCTTTATTTCATCATCTTCAAGCCCAAAGTACATCATCATGTTATAAGCGAGCTCTTCATTTTGAAACATGATTTCAAAATATGGAAATTGGGAAATCGCAACTTTTTTAGATGTATGGAGCTTTTCAGCGATTTTTAAAGCAACTCTATCTTGTAAATCTCTTTTGCTCCTGTTTTTTGAAAGTATTGTATATACTGAAGAATTGGTGTATCTTGCAAATTTTTTGTAAGTGTCATCTTTAGAAAGTGCGACCCCTACACTCATGAAATCATAAGCATATTTCCAGTAGGTGTAAGCACGTGTTGAAAAAGCTCTTCCAAGATAAATATCGGCATTTGAAACCATTTCATATGCTTTTTCTATTTCATGTTTCTTTTCATATTCACGGGGAATGTTTTCTGTGATCATTTCCAGTAAGAGGGAAGGATTTGCTTCCACTTGCCTCATAGCATCTTTAATTCTAATTGGGTTTTTACTTTTTAATACGGTTCTAACAATATCAAAGATGGTTGACCGTTCATCTTTTGTGGATGTAAGTTCCAGGTCTTTTAAAGTGATTTTTTCTTTTCCCTGGGCTATTATTTCAAGATCGGTAATTGCAGATCGTAAATCTCCATTTGATCTTTTGGCCAGTGTCCTTAAAACATGTTCTTCAAAGTTTACTCCTTCTTTTACACATATCTTCTTTAAAAATGATAGTATTGAGTTTGTGTGAACTTTTCTAAGATTTATAACCTTACATTTACTTTTAAAGCTTTTAATTCTGTTACTGTAAGGGTCATTAGCCATCATAATAATTGGCTGCTGTCCTTCTTTTATTATTTTATTAATAGCTCTTGATCCGCCCCGATCATCATTACCATGAAGCCCATCAATCTCATCAAGGATTATTAACTTTAATCTGCCTCCAAAAAGGGTTTTTGAGGCTGATGCTTCACCTACAGTACTCATGATAATATCATATGACCTTTTATCACTTGCATTTAACTCAACAGAATCAGAAAATTCGCGTGCGATTAAATGGGCGAATGTAGTTTTCCCTGTTCCTGGGGGACCTACAAGAAGAAGGCATTTTTGAGGATTACTGTTGTTCCATTCTTCTACCCATTCAAGGATTTCTTTTTTTGCTTTTATATTTCCCAGAACATCATCAAAATTCTGGGGACGATATTTTTCTGTCCACAACATCTAATCTGCCTTTGCCTTTGATAAAAACTTGGTAAGAAGTGCTTCAAGCTGAATTCTGGGGTTTGATCCTTCTCTTATTCTAAAATCGTATTCACCAATGCTTTGAATTAGATCTACATACACATTTTCGTCTATCTTGTTTTCCATTGACATTCGTGAGATTTCTTGATAAATTTGAGTTATCATATCTTCTCCACTTGTACCCTGAATTACCATTACTTCTCTTAAAAGGTCTCTTGAACCTAAAAAATCTCCTCTCAATGCCATTTTCACTATTTTACGTACATCTTGAGGTTTTGCTTTAGATACAATTTCATGGATGCTGTCTTCTGTAATTTCATCAGTTGTAGATGCTGATGCTTGCAGAATGTTAATTGCTTTTCTGAGATCTCCTTCAGCAAAATAAACGATACTTTCTATGGCATTTCTTTTTATGTTCAAATTTTCTGCTTCTGCTACCTTTTCCAGTCTTTGAATTATTTGGTTTCCTTTAACTGGCGCAAATCTGAATATTGCACATCGAGATTGGATTGGATCTATAATTTTTGAAGAATAATTACATGAAAGAACAAATGAAGCGGTCTTAGTGTACATTTCCATTTCACGTCTAAGGGCGTGTTGTGCGTCCTTAGTCATGTTATCTACTTCATCAAGGAATACTATTCTAAATGGGGCTCCAACAGCTTTTAACCGGCAAAAACTTTTAATATTGGTTCTTACAGTTTCGATTCCTCTGGCGTCTGATGCATTAAGTTCTAAGAAATTCTGTTTCCAATATTCTCCTAAAATTGATTTTGCAAGTGCAATGGATGTTGTTGTTTTTCCAACACCTGCAGGTCCTGTAAACATTAAATTAGGCATGCTATGTTCGTTAACGTATTGTTTAAGTCTTTGAATTATATGATCTTGACCCACAACTTCGTCTAAGGTGCTTGGTCTATATTTTTCTACCCATGGTCCTTTCATTTAATCACCGTTAATGTATTATTTTTTTAATCTGTAAATTAAGTCAAAAAACGTGGAATTGAATCTTAATTTATACTAAATATAATGAGCAGTGGTTTTCAATCTGCATTATAGGTTTGTTAGAAAATAGGTATAAAATTTGTTGTTAATTATTTTTTGAGTAAAAAACTATTTTTTTAACAAATTATTTAAAGTGTAACGGGCATTATTTTTGAAGATTATGTCCATCTCATTGATTTTAGGCGGTTTTACAACTTTAATTATGCCAATTAACAGCTTTTTGATAGGAATGTTAATATGAAATATTAAATAGATATACTAATATGAAAAATAATTATGTTGGAATAGCTATTATACTTTTGATAATGGGGATAGTTGCATTTTCAGGTTGCACGCAAACTCAGCAAAATGTTCCACAGAACACAGTACTCATTCAAAATTTTGCTTTTAATCCAAACAACCTTACAGTAAAAGTAGGGACCACAGTTACATGGATAAATCAAGAATCTACCACACACGATGTTATAAGCGATGATGGAACATTTAGTAGCCCCCCTATAAATAATGGGGCTAATTACACGTTTACTTTCACTAAAGCTGGAGAATATCCTTATCATTGTGGAATACATCCGTCAATGAAAGCAAAGATAATAGTACAATGATGATAATCGGGTTTAAAGGGCAGATCTTATGTTAAGCGAAATAGCATATTATCCAATATTAGGGAAGCCATTAATTCTTTATTTGGGAATCATTACTCTTTCTTCATTCATAGCCACGGCTTTAATAGGATTGATGATATTTAGGGGTGTAAAGATTCCATTTAAACTGCATCCGACCTTTGCAATTATGTCATTAATTCTGGGAATAACTCATGGAACTTTAGCAATATCTGTGTATCTACAATAATTATCATTATTTAGATAATTTATTTTCATTGTATTTAAAAAATAGAATTATTGGAATAGTTCTGCAAGTTCTGGGTGGATTTTCTCTTTAATTCCAAGTTTATCCATTGCTTCACCATAAGAATCGCTGATAACTTTAAATTCAGGCCTTACTATTCCTCTAAATGCCCCATATCCCATTACTTTACCATAATTTTCAGTTATAATTTCAATTATCTTGCTAAAATTGTTTATAAGTACAGTTTCTCTTTCTTTTAGAGGTATATTTTCAGAATTTTCCTTTATTTTAACAAAATCCACTAATGAATTACTTTTTACGTCAACACCGTTTAAAAGGCTTTTACAGTCTTCAAGTGGTAAAAATTTTTTTATAAGGCCTCTTGCAGGGGATACTCCCATAATTCTACTTGCTCCAATAGACATTGCAAGAAATATGGATTCATATATATCTAAAATTAAATCAGATTTTTCTTTATCTCCAGAGGGTATTTTAACGTCTTCAGGTAATTTTGGAAATGAAATAGGGGGTTTAATAGTAGGTATGCTTCTTACAGGTTCCGGAATTTCTTCTTTTACAGGTTCTATTTCTTCTGGTTTTGCTTCAGATTCTATTTCAGGTTCGGCAATCTCTTCTTCAATTTCTTCTATTTTGATTTCATCTGAAACATCTGCAGATTCTTCAATTTCTATTTCAGCTTTTATTTCTTCAACTGGTTCTAATTTCTCTTCTGTAACTTCCACAGGGGTTTCTTCTTTAATTTCATCTGAAATATCGGAAGCTTCAATCTCAACTTCAGCTACACTTTCTGCAGCTTCAGCTTCTATAATTGCTGGTACTTCTGTTTTGGAGGTAACTGGAACCTTTTCTTCTGGAGGAGCTTCAATTATCTCTTCTATAGGTTCAATTGGAACCATATCTTTAGTTATTTCTACTATCTGCAATGCTATTCTTTTAGCTGAAACCATTACAAGTCCAACATTTGCTGATATTTCCATTAATACTATAAAATGTACATTTCCAAGATGTAAAAAGAGAGCTTTACCGCCATGTGATTCTACCAGCACCCTTTCAATCTTTCCTTGATTGGCAGATTTTAACAATCGTTTAGAGGAGCCAGTAATTACATGGGCCATCGATCCAAAAAGGGCGGTATCAGTTCCTCGTGACATGCTATGGTACATCACATTTCCATTACTATCAGCGATTAAACTACTTTCTATACCATTAATCTTGTTCAAATCACTTAGTATCCTTATTAATTGGTTTTCTATGTCTGCGTCCATATAACCACTTTTGATATTTAAATATATCAAGAATATATTTTTTAATATGTGTTAATGGTTCTTAAATATTATCTTAAAAATGAGCTATTTTGTGTATTTATTAGTAATAAAATAAAAAAAATTAATTAAAGGATAAAAAATTGAGAAATTTGTAGCTTATTAAGCTACAATAGGTGTCTTTTTAGAAGTTCTCCATTACTATCATGTATATCTACAAGTAATGGTGATTCTCCATTTATCATGTGGGTTGCACATGAAAGACATGGATCATATGCTCTAACAATCATTTCAAGCTGATTTTTAAGGCCTTCTGATACTTCTTCGCCTTTAATCATAGCTTTAGCTGTTTCTCTTACACCTATGTCCATTGAAAGGTTGTTTTGACCTGTTGAAACTATTAAGTTGGCACGGGTTATAAATCCTGCGGCATCTGTTTCATAATCATGAATCAGAATTCCTCTTGTAGCTTCGATCATTCCAACTCCTCTTTTGGTTTCGCTGGATTCTTTGGCTTCTTCTTTGGTCATTAATGGCTCTGAAAGTCCTTGTCTTATGTCGGTGCCAGTTATTGTATCGTCTTCTAAAAGTTGTACAGCTCTTTCTGATGCGTACATTAATTCTATTAAACGTGCATAGTGGTATAGGAGAGTATTTTGGGCAATTCCATACTTGTCTTTGTATTCTCCGAAGAGTTGTGATGCTTTTTCAGTTGGAATGTTTTCTGCAATATTTAATCTTGCGAGAGGACCTACTCTGTAGTTTCCTTCGGGGAATCCAATCTGTTTTAGATATGGGAATTTAAGGTAGGACCATGGTTGTACCTTTTCTTCGATATAATCTAAGTAATCCTTTGCTTCAAATTCATAAACAGATTTACCATCTTTGTCTATAATTTTTGCAGGACCGTCATATAATTCAATGTTTCCATTGTTACTTAAAGCACCGAAGTTTGTTTCAACAGGACCTAACATATCTATTGCTTCGCTGTATTGTTCAAATAATGGTTTTGCTACTCCAAATCCTTTTTCTACAAGTCCTACTGCGTTTTGGGCTTCTGTTAAAAGTTGGCTTCTTTCTTCTTCAGTTATTCCTTTGGATTGACCTCCAGGTATTGCTGTAACTGGGCTAATAGGTTTACCTCCAACTACTCCAGTTATTGTTTGTCCAATTTTCCGGGTTTCTATTGCCATTTTAGCAAGAGCAGGGTCTTTTTTTAAGATTCCTACAACATTTCTAAGGGCAGGATCGGATTCAGGACCCATTACTAGATCTGGTGCTCCAAGGAAATAGAAGTGAAGTGAATGTGAATGTATGTATTGGCCAAGTAGCATAAGCTCTCTTAATTTTTTAGCAGTTTCTGGTGGTTGCAGTCCAAATGCATGGTCTGTAGCTTTTGCAGCAGCTAAATGATGGGCTGTTTGACATATACCACATATACGTGGTGTAATTCGCGGTGCCTCTTCTAATGCTGCACCTTCAAGAAACTTCTCAAATCCTCTTATTTCCATAACGTGAAAGTGGGCATCTGAAACATTTCCAGAGTCATCTAATTGAACGGTGATTTTTGCATGTCCTTCAATCCGGGTTACAGGGCTTATTTCAATATTTTTCATAATTATCACCTTTATTTATTTCTTGACCAGCTGAGGGATCAAGGAAACCTGTTTTTCCTCCATTATTGTACTTCCAATAACAAATCCGTAAATGACATGTCCAATATCGTAGATCTGTTTTTCTACTTCTTTTTCTGGCATTTTAGAAAGGTGTGCAATCCTTTTGATAACTCCATTGTATACATCGTGGCTCGGTTCTCTTAAAACGTCTAATGCCGGGCCTCCACATCCATGACATTGAACTCCTGCTTCTGTACAGAGTGCACCGCACCTTCCAAGGGTTACAGAACCGAGACAAACATATCCCTGGCTTAGGAAACATTGTTGTGGGTCAGGTTCCCCTTCAACTCTACGGTGTATTTTATCAAACTCTACGTGGTCCATCCATCTTTGACAGTCGGCACAAACACTTTTTTTAGGAACATTTGGAGCTTCTCCATTAATCAGAGGAATTAATATGTCTCCAGTAAGTTTTTCTTTAGGTGGACATCCTGGTATGTAATAATCGACTTCTGTAAAGTCTCCTGCAGGGTGAACAATAGGTAGTAATTTGGGTACAACTTCTGATGGCACATCTGCAGATATTGTACTCGGATTATCTGAGTATGTACGTGATGTTACTTCTTCTGGACTGTATAAATCTGCCATTCCAGTTATACCGCCGTAACATGCGCATGTTCCATATGCAATTAGTGTTTTTGATTTTTTTCTTAATTCTTCAAGTCTTTCTTTGTTCTCTTCATTTCGAACAGATCCTGAGACTATTGCAATATCAACGTCGTCTGGAATTTCTTTTGAATCCATTAAGACAGGTGCATAAACTATTTCTGATTTTTCAAGTATCTTTAGTAAATCTTCATGTAAATCCAGAATTGATATTTCGCAACCTGCACAGCTTGCGAGGGCTTCCATAGCAATTTTAACCATTATTTACCACCCCATTTTATTGTTAGGGTTTTAAGACAAGCGTTTGGTCCTACGTGGTCAATATCAATCTTGCCTTTAATACTCATAACTTCCTCAACTGCGCCAACCATATATCCATATAATAGGTAGCAGAGTGGTCCTTTTTGAGGTAATCCTGTTCTTCTTAATGTTTGTCTAACAACACAATCCATAAATAAAAGTTTCACAATTGTTTCATTGCCTTTTTCAATTGTGTAACCTTCTTGACCTGCTGGTTTCCACATTTCAAAATAAAATTCAATTCCAAGAATCTCGCTCAATTCATTCATGGCTTTTTCGAGATTATCTGTTTTTTCCACCATTTTACCTGCTTCATGTCCCATTCTTTTCCCTGCCTGGTAAACAATAGCGTTAGCACCACGGCCTGAAACTTGTTCTAATGCGCTGGACATGGATCCTACAAATTTCATGAGAACGTGTAGGGCTTCTTCATAGTCGTCTATGTCCCCACCAGTTTCTTTAGGAATTAATTCAGGTTTAAAATCGCCTCTTATTTCTTCCCGTTCAATTTCCATATCTAAATCACCTTATATTATCTTTTCTAAAGCTCTATTAACTTTTCTGTCAATATATAACCTTTTAGCTACATGTATATCGTCGTGTTCCAGTGCTTGGGAAGGACAAATTTCGTGGCATGAAAGACAGGCCATACAATCTTCTTCATTCACTACAACTGTTTTTCCATGTTCTTTATCCAATTCGTATACGTCATTCGGACAGTCTTCAACGCAAGACCCACATCCAACACATGCATCTTCGTCTACTTTTATTTTTACCATACCAATCCCCCGATTTTTCCTTTTTAAAGCATTTGGGAAGATTTTTTTACATTCGCTAAAATCTTCGATGGGTTTATTAATCTAAAAATTTATGCTTTTTTAGGAATGTTTTTATATAAAATCTCTTTACTATTAAGGATTTATATTGAGTTTCTACACCTTCTAATGCAGGATAATAAGAAATTATTACTCGATAATAAAAAGTAGGGTGGCAATTTTAAGAAAAAATAGAATTTAATAATGATTTATAACATCAAATCATTTTAGTGGGGTTGTAGATACTAATTTACAATGACATATGTAAGCTGCTTGTTTTTTTCCAGGAGGATAACATGTAACAAGTAGTAATCTGGCCTCTCCGCTCTGGTCAAATTCAATTGGATTTTGTTTGTAATCCCATCTAATATCATTTCCGTTGGATGTGACTTTATAAGTGTATTTCTTAGATTTGGCGTAATCTTTTATTATTACTTCGTCACCTACTTTAAGGCTTCCTAACTTACCAAACAAACCTGAATATGTTGTTCTATGGCTTAAAAATCCGCATTCTCCATTTTGACCAGGTTCAACACTCTCAGTATAATGATAAACAGCATTGTAGGAGTTTACAGTATCTGAGCGTATGGATGCGTCAACCCCTATCTTTGGAATTACAATTCGTTGGGCTGTTGCACCTCCAGAAGCAGATTTGGATGATGTAGGATATAGTACATTGACAGGAACACTTTTATTTACTTTAGCATGCACTGTGGCTTGATATGCACCTAACTCTTGAGACTTTTCAAAACCAGCCATTATCATACTAAAAATTATTAGAATAGTGATACCAACAACAGCAACGGATAACAGTTTATATCTAAGCATTTCCCACACCTATGCATATACAATATTATGTTGAAATTTCCATCGTATATACTTTATTATATGATTACAAAAATCTGTTAAGTTTATTCTTACTTAATTGATATTGAATTAATTATTTTTAGATTCCATATTTTTTAATAGTTTTTTAGCTTCTTTTGCTAGATTGGATTTTGACTCTGCCACTTTCCATGCATCATTAATCCATATATTTAAAGTCAACTTAACTCCAACGTCAGATAATTCTTTAACAATAACTTTAGGCTGCGGAGTTTTTAAAGCCCATTGGCATTGTGAAGCCATATCTTCAAGTGCTTTCAAGGTTTTATCCAGTTCTATATCATTGGGCAATGTTATATTCAGATCAACTCTTCTTAAATCTGATGCAGTGTAATTAATGTAAGGGCTTGATGAAAAAATAGAATTAGGAACTTTAATAACTCTTTTATCATAGGTAAGTAGTGTAGTAGTTCTAAAACCCATTTTAGCCACTTTTCCTTTTTGATTGGATATTTCAACAATATCTCCAACTTTAATACTTTTATCTGCAAGTATAAAAAGCCCTGAAATGAAATTTGATATTGTGTCACGTGCTCCAAAACCAATAGCAATACCGAAAATACCTAAACTCAAAACAACTGCAGTTAAATTATATCCTAATTCATTAAGGATAATAATTAGGGCAATTAAATAAATAGAATATTTTGTAATTTCTTGAGAGGCTTGAATTAGAGTCAAATCTACGTCCCATTTCTCATGGGTTTTTTTAAGCAAATATGTTGCCCATTTAATAGATAATAAAGCTCCAAGTAATGTTACGGCTATTACGATAATATCCTTAAATCTTGGATCTCCTAGCAACGATTCAATATTCATTATTTCACTTCCAAAAAACATTTCATTAGTTTTTATTTTTGTATATAATATTAAATAGTTTTAGTTAAAAAGAGAATGAGTTTCAATTAGGTTTTCAGTTGATTATTCGTTGTTGCGTTTTATTTCCATGCTCATAAAGTCTTTTGCAATGGTTGAATTTTTAAATATTTCTTTTGCTTCAGCTTCAAGTAAATCTGAATTTTTATATCTGGTACTTATATGGGTAATTATCAAATTTTTGACATTTGATTTTTTTGCAATCTCTGCAGCTTGAACGGAGGTTGAATGACCCATTTCACATGCTTTTTCATTATATTTACCTTCAAAGGTTGATTCATGAATTAAAACATCAGCCTCCCTTGCAAATTCAACCATTTCCTTGCAGGGTGATGTATCACCAGAATAAACGATTATTCTACCTTTTCTTTCTTTTCCAAGTACTTCTTCAGGTTTTATTTGTCTATCTCCAATATTTACTGAAATACCCTGTTGAAGCTTTCCAAAATCAGGCCCTGGTTTTATTCCAAGGGCTATTGCAGTTTTTTTAATAAATTTAGGCCTTCTTTTTTCCTCTATTTTGAACGCGAAATTTAAAACACTATGGCACATTTTAGAACAGCTTATCATGTAATTTTCTTCTTCTAAAATAATTCCATCATTTATTTCATGGACGTGGATTTCAAAGGTAAGGGAAAAATATCCAAAGTTTTTTATCATTTCAATTATTTTAATTAACCCTTTGGGGCCATATACGTGTAATGGGCGGTTTCTTCCCCTAAATGCCATTGACTGTATGATTCCAGGAAGGCCAAGTATATGATCTCCATGTAAATGGGTTATAAATATTTTTGTTATTTTCATTGGACTTATTTTGGCTTTTAACATTTGAAGCTGTGTATTTTCGCCACAATCAAATAACATTACTTCCCCAAATGCTTTTAAAGTAATTGCGGGGTGACTTCTGTGGTTTGTGGGAAGTGCTGCTGATGTTCCTAAAAATACGAGCTCCATTGATTTCACCTTTAGTAATAAGAATTTCTAGTAGTTATAAATTTAGTATAATAGTATGATTCAATTTATTTATGGTGTTGCATCGAAAATTGAGTATAAATATTTCTACAGTTAATAATTTATATCTTTTATCTTATATAGCTAAATAGGGATAATTATGAAGGATATTTTAAAACAGATGGTTTATGAAGATATAGGTTTTGAAGATATAACAACTAATGCACTAATTCCAGAGGATTTAAAAGCCAGAGGCAAAATAATAGCTAAAGAAAACGGAATTATCGCAGGTATGGATATTGTAGGGTGTTTAATTGATGAATTTGGACTTAAAAAATCATTAATAAAAGAAAATGGAGATACTATAGCTGCAAATGAAACTATCCTGGAAATCAGTGGTGATGCAAGGTTAATTTTAAGCTTAGAACGTACACTACTCAATTTTCTTATGAGAATGAGTGGTATTGCCACTTTAACCTTTAATACTTTAAAAGAGATACGTGAAGTTAATAAAAACGTTATTCTTGCATGTACACGCAAAACAACTCCGGGATTACAGATATTTGAGAAAAAAGCAGTTAAAATTGGCGGCGGCGACACTCATAGGTTCAGATTAGATGATTGTGTTCTTATAAAAGATAATCATATTGAAATAGTGGGCAGTGTTAAGGATGCAGTGATTATAGCAAAAAATAATGTTAGTTTCACCAAAAAAATAGAAATTGAAGTTGAAAACGTTGAAGATGCAATAACTGCTGCAAAGGCCGGTGCAGATATCATAATGCTGGATAATATGGCTCCATCTAAGATTGAAACTGTTTTATCTTCTCTTGAAGCCCAAAATTTAAGAAAAAATGTTTTAATAGAAGCTTCTGGAGGTATAAATCCTGAAAATATTATAGAATATGCCAAAACAGCTGTAGATATAATTTCAACAGGTTATATAACTCATTCAGCAAAATCACTGGATATAAGTCTTGAAATTACTCAAAAATAATATTAAATTTTTAAATACTGAATTTTAATTTCCAAGTGATTTTATTCAATGACTTTTCTATAAATGATGCATTTTTATTATAACTACTAATTAGTTTATAAAGCTTGCAGAATAATTGAAGAGATGAGCAGTATTTATGCATAGATTTATAAGTATTGATGTTTAAAATGAGACTATATGTTAAATTCTTTTACATACACTATTATTCATTCTTATACTAATAATTAATTTATGGAGGAATTTTATGGACGAAGAAGAAATACAACAAACAGAAGAAAATCAGGAAGAAATACAAGAAGAGATATTAGAAGAAGTTCCAGATGAAGTTCCAGAAGAAGCTGAAGATTTACCATTTGCTAAAGCAGAAGTTGTAAGGTTAATGAAACAGAACTTAGATAATGACAAAATGATAAGAGAACGTGTTAAAGTTGAAATGAACAAATTCTTGGGTCAAATTTTGGAAAATGTCTGTAAACAACTAAATGAATATCCTTATACCACAATCGAGTATGAAATGCTCAAAGAATCCATATATACATACAAAAATGTGGAAAGGATAAATGAAGAAAAAGAAAGGATTTTAAAGCATTTAGATGCTATTAAGGCTGACTGTGATGCTTTAAGTCTTGATGTTAGAAGGACTTTAAAGTTAAAAGAAGTGGAAGATACAGTATATTAATAATTAATATAGTATACTTCTTTATTTTTTTAAAAGTTTTTCTTTGCTTCTATTTTTTTAGTTAATATATGAATTTTTTATTTTTAAGTCAACATTATATATTATTTATTTTGGCCGGCCTTTAAGATAAAGACGGCCGAATTTTATGGTTATATAACTAATTATAACACATAATCCTATAATAAGTGCCAATATCCCCGTACTTATGAAAACACCTTCATTTATTGTTCAATTGTTGTAAAACCTGTTTTTAAACCTTTAATTTCATCTTCTGTTAATTTTCGCCATGATGCATCTTCATGAATTATGATACTGTGTCCAAATGGGTCCTCAATTATTAGTTCTGCATTTCCTTCTCCATGCTTAACATTTTCTATCTCAACAAGTATTTTAGATGCATTCCTTTTTGATTCTTCATCATCAACAAAGTTTAAAGCAGTTTTAACAGCATCTTCAAATCTTTTTAGCACACCTTCAACATTAGATATATAACCTTGTGATTTAGATCCAGGCTCTACCTTCAGCCCCAATTTAGGTATTGTAACCGTCGCAGTCTGGGATTTTACAACTCTTGCATTTAAAGTGTTCTTGTTAATTTCTAAAGAATATCTTAAAGGTTCCTTTTGCTCAAGACATATCATATCAGAATGTTTATACCCGCAATTAGAACATATAATTGTTGATTCCATAATCTTACCAAAATATGGTATTTCTTCGGTTTTAGAAATAAATTCAATAGTTCCAGTTGTTTTACAGACAGGACAATCTCCTTTCATCTCATTCAAAATTAATTCTCTCCTTAATTATTAATTTATAAAATATTACTTCAAATTTAATATATTGTGGAAACCCAATATAATTAGAAAGGCAATAATTGTTTAAGGATGTTCCTTCTCTTCAAACAAAAATCCTTTTTCTTTCAGTTCGTTTATCATTAGTTCAAGGCTTTCATCATCTGGAGCGCATAATCGATGGCTGTGAAAATTATCTGAAAGTTCATAAAGTCCAGCTAAGTCATCTCTTCGCTTTTTATTTTTCTTTAATAAATTAAAAAAGCGTTCAGCTTCCTTTGGATCATACACATCAATCTTTCTTCTAAGTGGCTCAGAAAAACCATGTATAAAATAAGAGATATCTTCCATTCTTCCACCATATTTTAAAACTATGCCTGTTTCACTTTCTATATCATCTGCAGAATGTTTAAAAATCATAGTTTTACATATTTGCTTTATATGGGTGAGCATTACTTTAACGGTAGTTTCAATATTATCATTATAAATAACTGGAACACCATGTTCGGCTGCTTGTTTAGCTAAGTAGTCGTGTATTATTCGGTTTTCTTTGAAATATTCTAAATGTTTGCCGCCACGTTTGATTTTCATAGCTCTTTTCACGAATCGTTCTTTATGAGCTTCTTCTTCAGCATTTAGCACAAAAAAATGAATCGACGCATCATCACTGAACTGATCAATATTTACAAAACCAGGTACTAAATGTACTCCTTCAATCACAATATCGTCAAAATCATCTACAGCTCGTTTAATGACTTTTTCAATTGCAGGAATAACAAAAGAAGCGTGTTCTTCAAAACCAGCACTTATTAGACTTTTACCATTATCTTTGTATCTCTCTTTATCCCTTATAGTAACATATGCATCAAAAGAAGATTTATGGAGTGCCGGAGCAAACTCCGGACCAATTATGCCTCTTACAATCTCCCTAATGAAGTCAGTTTCTATTAGGTGTTTTATTCCTAATTCTTTAGCTAGTTCTGAAGCTATAGTGGATTTACCAATACCTGAAGCACTTCCTATTAATATAACATATGGTTTTCTCAACGTGACATCTCCCTATATAAAAAAATCACATTATTATAATTGAAAATATGGTTATTTGACGGGATATTATCAGTAATTACACAATGTTATATATGAATGCTTATTTTATGACAATTACGAATTATGTAAGAAGATCGATAATACGTTCAGCACTTCTTCTCATTTCAATTCTGATTAAACCCAAATTAATATCAATATCAGTTATAACTACTAAAATTCCTTCACCTGCATCTATCATAAGAGTTTTACCTTTTTCTCCTTCTATCATTACTTGTTGTAATGGTTCGTGTTTCATTTCCTCAGCAGATCGTTCAGCTGTACCGAAAACTGCTGATGACATTGCTGCTACAAGTTCAGAATCTATATCTCCTGGAACTTCACTTTCTATGATTAAACCATCTTTCCCAACCACTAAAGAACCGTTTACTCCGTTAATTCTACCTAAATCTTTAAGTACTCTTTCTATCATATTATGCCTCCATAAAAATTTTTATTTTTATGGGGTTCAGAATAATGCTTTGCATTTTTCTTCAACCTCCACAATAGATTGCCTATCCATACCCAAATTATATATCTTAAAGTATATATCTTGGTTTAACATTTATTAAATAAATAGGTAATGTATATTCTCATAAAATCCTAGTAAATGATAATAGGAGTGATTATTTGTATGACATAACTTCTGTAAAAGAACTTCAAAAGCTTAACCCTTTTGCGGTTGTTGGATGTGGTGGCGGAGGTGAAAAATTCGCTAATTTTGAAGGTATAAAAGCTGTTGGATTTGTCGATGATGATATTAAAAAACAGGGAATGGAATTTTGCGATAATTTAATATCCTCAAGCTTAAGTGAAATAATTGAAAATAATGACGTTAAAAGTGTTGCAATAATGCTCCCAATTGGTGCTGAAGGTGCAGCGCTTAAGTATGCAGTTGAAGCGATAGATAAAGGAAAAAATGTTGTTGTTTCATTTAGATCATTATCATTAAATGAAAATAAATCGCTTTTAATGTTTGCCAAATCAAAAGGAGTGCTTATTAAGGAAATTAGTCCGCGTTTAGATGTTATAAACAAAATATTTGGAACATCTCCACTACAATGTACTGAAGTACTGCCTAAACTTAAATATAAACCCAAAGTACCCGTTGTTTTTATAGGAGGTACTTCTCAAGAATGTGGTAAAAGAACTACTACAAGAATTCTTGGAAAAACAGCTGAAGAGAAGGGTTTAAATGCAGCTATAATTTCTACTGATGAAATGGGGCTTGAAGATCCAGTTGATATGAATTTTAGGGCAGGAAGTCTTTCAGTTATGGATGTAGCAGCTGCAGTAATGGGTGCAATGAAATATATGGAAAATAAGAAGAATCCAGATATAATATTCATTGAAGGCCAATCCAGTCTTACTGAAGATGGAAATCCTCATCCGAGAGGTCTTTCAGCTGCAATACTTATAGGGGCCATGGCTGACGCTACTGTTGTTTGTCATAGACCTAATCATCCGTTTAGGAAACCGCGTGGAATAGGAACTGAAATTAAAGCTATAGAATCACTGGAACCCACAAAAGTTGTTGGTATATCTTTGAATATGAGAAATGTCCAAAACAAAAATGATATATTAAAGTATGAGGAAAGATACAAATTGCCAGCAGTAGATATTAAAAATGGTGGAGCATCAAGATTACTTAATGTAATCATGGATTATGTTGGACTAAATTAATGGTGTTAAAATCATTTTAACCAGTTAATAAACTGTTTATAGGGGAATTTTAAAAATGAAAGATGTCATGGATTATATAAAGAAAAATCTAGGGTTAGAAGATGAAAAAGAAGAGGAAGAAGTAGAAAATATAATAGTTCCTGAGCATTCTTTTTATGAAATAATCTTGATGAAGGCCCATGGGATTCATGATTTAGATGATGCATTGAATCAAATAAAAGAAGAAAAGAATCCTATTATATTGGATATGGGTTTTATAGATGATGATCCTGATGAATTTAAACAGGCAGGCGAAAAATTAAGAGATTTTCGAAACACAGTAGGTGGAGAAGCAATATTACTGTGTAAAAGCGGTAAAAACGTGGTAATTATAACTCCTCCCGAAATTAAGCTTGTAAGAAAGTAATTGCTGAGTATTTAATTTTATTAAGTTAATATAAGCTAAAAATAGAAAAGGATAATATACAGTAACATAAAAATATTCAGTAATATAATAAATTCAATTAATTAAATATCAATAAATTCTACTATTAAATGTTGTCTTGAGGAATTAAAAATGCAGTTACCGATTACACGACCTTCCCGAATGTCATATGCTGATGAACTTAATTTCAGTGAACTTTTAGGGGAACTCAAATCAAACAGATTTAATGGATTTATCAGAGTAACTTCTGGATCTTTGGAAGGCTATATCCTTTTTAATGAAGGTAAACAAGTTGCAGCGTCATATGGTGATTATTCTAAGGTAGATGCAATTGAAAACATAAAAGTAGCGATAAAAGACAGTAAAACATTAATTGAAGTCTTTGATATTAGAGAATCTCAAATTAAATATTTTATGGACATGAATAAACATTATTTAATTAGTATTGATCCTAAATTTGATGTTTTGGACGAACTTCAAAAATCAAAATCAGATGTAGAAGAAAAAATAATGCCTACAAATTCCGAACCATCAAAATCTGAAATGGAAAATATTCCAGAACCAGAACCAAAGACACCAAAAGTGCCTGAAGAGGTTAAAAAAGAGCCTGAAGAATCAGTAGTGGCTGAGACATCTGCGGAGCTGGTTCAAGAAGAGCCAAAAGCTGAAACAGAATCTTTGAATAATTCAGATGAACTAAAATCAGAAAAAGCTCCAGAAACAGAAATAAAACCCGATATTAAAGAACAACCGGCTGCTGAAGAACATGATGTAAAACCCGATATTAAAGAACAACCTGCTGTGGAAGAAGCCGAGATTAAAGAGCCTGAAAACATTGAAGAAATTGAGTTTATAGAGCCCGGTGTTGAAGCTGAAGCTGTTGATAGGGCTGAATTAATGAAAAAATATGGTTTAAAAGATGTTGGGGAGACAGAAGTTGACAACATCCTGGAAACATATAAAGGCGGATCATTAAGTGATGAAGACATTGAAAAAGTAGAATTAACTCTTATGAACAAAATTAAAAAATCTATTTTAGGCATCCCTAAAATTAAGGGAACTGAAGTAATGGTTTTTTTAGATAATAGCAGTGAATTAACTGGAAATATAAATATAATTACAGAATATGAATCAAAAGGATTTTTATCCAGAATTGTTGGTGATTCAAAAGGTATTGAAAAGTTAAGAAAGCAAATAATAAATATAACTCAAATTGAAATAAAAAAAAGTTTTAGAGGATATCCCGAAATTGTAGATGATTTTGAAATAAATGTAGAGATCAGCTAGGAGGTACTAAATGACAAGAGTTATAACTGTCGCCTCAGGAAAAGGCGGAGTTGGAAAAACAACCGTAACTGCAAACTTAGGAGTAGCTTTATCGACTTACGGAGAAGAAACCATAGTGCTTGATGCAGATGTAGCTATGGCAAATTTAGAACTTATACTGGGAATGGAAGGAAAATCAGTAACTTTGCATGATGTTTTATCAGGGGAAGCTACTATTGAAGATGCCATATATGAAGGGCCTGGTGGTGTTAAAGTAATTCCTGCAGGAATTTCACTGGAAGGACTTCGTAAAATTAGATTAGATAGGCTTGAAAATGCTTTAGAGACAATAGTTGAAGAGGCAGATATTCTTTTAATCGATGCACCTGCTGGGCTTGAAAAAGATGCTCTGGCAGCAATAGCAGCAGCACAGGAACTTATATTAGTTACAACACCGGAAGTTCCATCTATAAGCGACGCATTAAAGACTAAAATTGTTGCTAACAAGCTGGGAGTGGACATAATTGGAGTTGTTATTAACAGGGAGCAGCATGATAAAACATTTTTAACTGTTAATGAAATTGAAACTATTTTAGAAGTTCCAGTAATTGCAGTAGTTCCTGATGACCCTGAAGTAAGTAGAGCAGCTGCATTTGGAGAACCTCTCGTAATTAGAAACCCCAAATCTCCTACAAGCAATGCAATCATGCAATTAGGAGCAGATCTTATTGGAGAAGAGTATCATCCTATTGAACCAGATAAAAAAGGAGTTATCTCTAAACTGGTTGAAGGTTTACTTGGAAAAAGAGGATAAAGCTCAAATAAATGGTTAAAATGTCAAAATTTATAGTAATTGCTTCTGGAAAAGGAGGAGTTGGCAGAACTACACTAACATTTAATATTGGTGTAGGGATGTCATTATTCGGCAGAAATGTGGTAATGTTAGATTTAGACTTAGTTATGGCAAATATGGATATAATAACTGGCCTTTTAAATCCAGATGTCACATTACATGATGTACTTGCTAAAAATAGGTCTATTGAAGACTGTGTTTATGAAATTGATCATGGTATTCGAGTTATTCCTACTGGAATACATTTTGAAACATTAAGACATATAAATCCAAAATATATATCCTGGAGTAAGATATTAGATGAAATATCAGAGTATGGAGATGTTTTCTTAATGGACATGCCTGCAGGTATTAATTCTAACATTTTTGAAGGGCTTCCTGAAAATTCAGAAATGATCATTGTCACAAATTCTACAATGACTTCAGTTGCAGATGCCCTTAAAATCAGAATTTTATCTAATGAGCTTAGCATTAATATAATTGGATTTGTATTGAATATGTGGTATGATGATGGTTTCCTGCTTTCTGTAAACGAAATAGAATCCATACTGGAAGTTCCTATGATTGGAATTATTCCATATGACCGCGAAGTTGAAAGATCAATGGCTCTTGGAAAATCAGTTGTTGAAATCAACCCATCATCCCCTACAAGCAATGCTATCATGCAACTTACAGCACATTTGCTGGGAGAAGATTATAAGCCTATTGAACCAGATAAAGCCGGCATCCTAAATAGATTGAAGAAATTTATAGGTATACTGCCAGATTAAGGCCATATATTGCATTTTAAATCATTTTTTAATTATATTATTTATTTCAAGTTATTTTCAACCATATTTTAGTTATTAATGTGGATTATGTTAATTTTTAGAAATTTAGTAAAAGTTATTTTCCAAATAAACCTATTTAGAACTAAATAAAATGAAAATGGGGACAAATTTTTGCCAGTGGATGTAGTCGGACTGGGGGCGTGTAATGTTGATTTTATCCAAAAAGTAGATAAATTTGCAGCTCCAGATGATGAAGTAGCTATAAAAGAACTTATCCTATCTGTTGGAGGATCAGCATCTAATTTTACTATTGGCATTTCACGTTTAGGTGTTAAAACCGGCATTATGGCCAGAGTTGGTCATGATTATTTTGGTGAAGTGGCAGAAAAGGAATTTAAAACAGAAGGAGTTGAAACTCAAAGATTTTTAATGACAGATGAAAAAACAGGCATGGTTTTTATTGCAGTTGAGCCACAGGGAGAAAGATCAATGTATACGTTTATAGGGGCAAACCAGAAATTTCAACTGGAAAAAGAGGATATTGATTATATTAAAGAATCAAAACTCCTTCATGTTACTCAAATGTATCAGAATGTGGTTGAAAGGGCATCAAAACACGCTAATTGTCTATCATTTAGCCCCGGACCGATACTTTCATCTTTTGGACTTCATAAACTTGAAAAAATCCTCAAAAGAACGGATATTTTATTTTTAAATAAAAAGGAAATGACTATTTTAACTGGAATGCAAATGGACGAAGGTGCACAGATACTTATTGATATTGGAGTTTCTAGAGTTATTGTAACCTCTGGAGAAAAAGGTGCGACTCTTTACACTCGAAATGAAGTTATTTATTCACCAGCAAAAAAAGTTAAATCAATAGACACTACTGGAGCGGGAGATGCATTTGCAGCAGGTTTTATTGCAGCATACATTAAAGAAAAAGAGTTAAAAGAATGTATGGAGTTTGCAAATAATGTAGCATCTTATTGCGTGAATAAATTAGGTGCTTTAAACACTCCAAGACTTCAGGATTTGGGTTTTAAATAGTTAAAAAACATTTAAATTCCAAAAAACATTGCTGCATTATCATGTGAAACTTTTTTGATATATTTTTCTTCAAAACCAGCTAATTTCATTTTATGAACAGTTTTGGGTACAGACAAACTATCAGAAGGTGAAGAGCTTATGTCACTATCAATGGTGAACTTTTCAAATCCATATTCTGCGATTAATGAAACAGCTTCGTCAGGAGTCATTTTTTGGGGCTGAACAGTGATTCCAAGCATTGAATCAAGCTCAATAACATCATCAACTATAGTTTTATCTACATGGTCTATGATAACCAATGCAGGGTCTATAGTTTCTTCTATAATTGAAGCTGTAACTTTACTTACATCTTTTTTGTTTGTACGTGGTGTGTGGACAACGACTTTCATTTTTAAGTCTTCAGCAAGTTGTAATTGTCTTTTAAATATTTCTTTTTCAGAATCTGAAGCTTTTTCAAGACCGATCTCACCAATTGCAACTATGCAATCATTTTTAAGCCAGGAAGGCAAAGCTTCAAGTGCCCTTTTGAAGTCTTTTGAAATGCTTCTTGGATGAATTCCAATGGCTGCATACAACTTTAAACCATTTTCTGCAGCTCTTTTAATATCATTGTTTAAAATACGGTGCCAATGGTCAAAGACTACATCAGAGGTAGTCATGCGAAAAGGGTCATGAGCGCAAGTTATAGCAAGTTCAACGCCAGCTACTGCCATTTTTTCAAAGTCTTCATAAGGCCTTGTATCTGCATGTATATGTGAATCTATCATAAAATCACCAATAGGAGTTATTTGGGTTTAAATCTGGTTATAGGACTAATATATTTATGCTTTATCTTAAAGGTTTATTTACATAAATTTAATATATTTATAGTTAAAAAGCATAATATCCTTATGATTAGTGAAATGATTCATAATATAGCTTAGCATATCCTTATAAAGGAGATTATTATGGATACAAAAAATATTTTAGATGTGTATGAATCTGTAAAAAACGATATAAAGTTTATTACAGCGTCAGCTGTCCGTACAAAGATTATTTTATCATTAAATAAATCGGATAAATGTTTAAATGACTTTAAAAATGAAATGAATTTGCAGTCGTCTTCCATATTGCGTGCACTTAAAGCACTTGAAAATGAAGATATGGTCTTTAAATTGGAAGGTAGATATTTTTTATCGGAATTTGGCAGGATTATTGCCCTTAAATTGGAAAATTTTTTTAAATCAGTTCATGCAATTACAAAATGCGAAAAAATATGGCTGGATCATTGTATAAGTGGAATACCTCCATTTTTAATTATAAAGATAGGGCATCTTAGTAATTCTTTTATTGTAGAGTCTACATCTACAGACATCATTAAGCCACAAACATATTATGCTGAAATATTGTCTAAATGTAATAGAATAAGAGCTGTTAATTCAATTTTTTATTATCCCTATTTAGAGTTATATAAAGAAAGATTTAAGAGTGAAGCAGAAGTAGAAATGATATTAACACCATTAATATTGGGTGTTGTTAATAAAACTGTATCTCGTGATAAATTGGAGAAAATAATATCTTCTAACCATTTCAATTTATTGGAAATCGATGAGGATGTTAATATAAAATTCACAGTCACTGAAACATTCTTTAGTTTGGGTTTATTTTTAAATGATGGATTATATGATGCTACAATGAATTTAGTAAGCTATGATAGAGATGCAATTAAGTGGGGAAATGAATTATTTGATTATTACTTAAAAAAATCCCAAAACTTTAATTTAGACGAGTTAGAAAACCTTTAAATGATAAAAATTTATTTTATTATAACTCTTCTCATGTCTTTTTAAATAACTATTTTTATATGGTTGTTAAATATCAATATTATATTATAATTTTACAGGTGAATCTATGTATACTGATGATATTTTTCTTTTTCATGATGAAGTGAAGGATGATTTAAAATTCTATGGCATATCAAGTGTCAGAATGAAAATCATGATAAGTTTAAATGATGGGCCTAAAAAAACTAAGCAATTAAGAAAATTGACCGGGATACAACCATCTACCATTATACATGGTATTAATGAACTTGTAAAACAAAAAATAGTTTTAAAAGAGGAGGATACTTACTATCTATCGGAAATCGGAAGAATATTGGTGCCTAAATACATTGATATGATTAAATCAATGGTTATACTGAAAAATAGCCAAAATTTATGGCTTAAACATGAGATAGATGCTATTCCTCATCACCTGTTAATGGAAATTGGTGATTTAAGTAATTCGCAGCTAATTGAATCTGATAACACAGATATTTTCAAAACCCATGGAAATTTTGTAAATATGGTATCTCAATCCGAAAATATAAGAGGAGTTTCTACGGTTTTTCATCCAGATTTTGTAGGCGTATTTAGAAAAATAATAGATAAAAACAGTGAAATTAAAGTGGAACTTATATTAACGGATGAAGTATTAAAAAAAACCATTATGTCCATTCATAAAACGAATTTGAAAGATTTAATCAGGTGGGTTTCCAAAAAAAATCTGATTCTGTGGCGATTAAATGAAGATGCAAAAGTAGGATTTACAGTTACAGATAATTTTTTATCATTGGGTTTGTACAAAAAAAATGGAACATATGATTCTTTAAGGGATTTGATAAGTGAACATCCTGATGCTATTGCATGGGGCAATAAGTTATTTGATTATTATCAAAAAAAGGCAGATAAAATCGAATTAAAAAGACTGGATAAACTGATATCTATTTTGATATAGTTTTATTTTTAATTAATGTTAAAAATAAGATTTTATTTATTAAAAATCATTTTTTTCTATTTTCTAGTTTAGTTATAGCCTCTCTAAGTGCGTCTTCAAATCCTTGGGATTCTCCTTTGGAATTTTTTAAGGCAGCATTCAAATAGGGGAGTGCAGATTCGTCGCTTATATTGCCTAATGCATTTGCTGCATTTACCCGGACTAAATAACTTTCATCATTTAAAGATCCAACAAGGGACATGATGGCTCGATTGTCACCTAATTTGCCTAGAGAAATAGCAGTACATGCACGTAAGAGATAATCTTTATCTTTTAAAATTTCCATCAATGGTTCCACAGCTTGTTTATCTCCAATATCTGCAAGGGCCTCAACTATTTCACATTTAACATTAACACATCCGTCTTGCAGTGCTTTGATAATGGGTGCAACTGCTTTTTTATCTCCTATTAAACCAAGAGAAAGGGCAGCAATTTCTCGAACATGCCAATATTCATCTTTTAAAAGACGGATTAAGGGATCTACTGCATTTTTATCTCCAATTCTTCCAAGAGATAATGCAGCAGCTTTCCGAATAGGCCAATGATCATCATTTAGTAACTTAATTAGTGGATCAACAGCTTTTGCATCTCCTAAATCACCAATAAAATAGGCTGCTATCTCACGAGTTTTATTATCTTCTGTATCGTTTAAATTTTTTATGAGACCTTCAATGTCTTTATTGTTTCTCATTTTTTCTAGATCTTCATAAAGCATTTGGTTGCTCCTTTTTAACATTTCTTATAAAATTTGCATTTATCTGTTTAATATACAATTATGATTCAGGTTAATTAAAACTTTACAAAATATTGTATTAAAATTTAAGCAGGAAATTGAATGTTATTTAAATAAAAAAATTGTATTTCGCTTAATTTAAAAGTAAATTATTTATATATTCTAATAAAAAATGTAAATTAAAATTAAAGGAGAGGATTTGATTGGATGTAGAAGAAATGGCTAAAAAAGCAAAACTAAAAGATTTGAAGGAAATTGCCAAAAAAAATGATATAAAACTTGGACGTTGTCCAACAAAGCTGGATATAGCTAAAAAGATTCCAAAAAAGGAATTAGAGAAGTTGGTATCTGAATAAATATAAAAAAATTTGAAAACTGAACTTTTTTATTTAATATCTTCAAATTCAACTCTATAATTCATTAGATCATCTAAAATAGTGCTAATATTGGAGATAGGTACTCTTTTTTGTTTTAAGTCATCTCTATTTCTTATTGTGACCTTTTTATCTTCTAATGATTCATGATCAACTGTTATTGCAAAAGGAACTCCTATTTCATCGGATCTTGCATATCTCCTCCCAATGGTACCGGAAGCATCGAATTCTGCTATTAATCCTTCTTTTCTTAGATTATCTTTTATTTGAATAGCTATATTTCTCAGTTCTTCTTTATTTAAAAGTGGAAAAACATTTACTTCAACAGGAGCTATATCTTTTGGTAATTTGAAATATTCACGTTCGTTTTCTTTATCCTCTGTAAACGTGTGTAAAAGCACAGAGAAGATTATACGGTCAATACCGTATGAAGGCTCAATAACATGTGGAAATATCTTTTTTCCCCTCACAGTTTCTTCAACTTCTTCAAAACTCACGTGTTCTGGCAACAATTCAAACGATTTATCTTCAATCTGAAGTTTGAATGCACCTTCATTCTCAATAGTATCTTTAACAGTTTTTAGTTGAATATTTTCAAGTTCTTTAAGTATCTTTGGTGCATCTCCTTTAAATGAAGGTCCAAATTTGCCCATATTGGGTTTTAAAGCCAACTTTTTAATTTGTTTAGGCTCATCGTATTCAACAAAGACACTTAATTCTTCTTTACTATGTTTACTGTGGGATTTCAAGTCAAAATCAGTCCGGTCGGCTATTCCAATTATCTCAACCCAGCCGTATCTTTCAGTATAAACTTCAACATCCCAACAGTCAATAGCATAATGGGCCATTTCAGCTGGAAGATGCTGTCTAAATCTTATAACTTCATCAGGTATTCCAATTTCCTTTAAAAATTTACTTGCGATATATAATTGGTAAATAAGTATTTCACTGGAAACTAAGCCTTCTGCAAGTGCATCTAAAGCCGATATTTCGATTGAATCACCTTCAGCCATTTGAATTTCTGCAGGATAAAGTTTGAGCATTTTATCTTTAATTTCAGGGAACTTTGCATGTGTTTTATCCTTTGGATCAACAAAAATCTCTGCTTCAGCTTGTGTAAACTCACGGAGCCTTATAACGCCCTGTCTTGGTGAAATTTCATTTCTGTAGGCTTTTCCTATTTGAACAACACCAAATGGTAATTTACCTCTAAAGAAACGTAAAAGTCTTTTAAATTGAATGAAAATTCCTTGAGCTGTTTCAGGACGCATATAACCTGTTTTTTTACCTTTAGCGCCGATTAATGTCTGAAACATTAAGTTATAATTCCATACATGACTTAAATGGCCGCCACATTTAGGACAAGCTATTTTTTCATTGGAAATAATTTCAGTAAGCTTTTCATTGCTTAAACTTTCTACATCACGGTTAATCACTTCTTCAATTATGTGATCTGCTCTGTAAACTTCCAAACAATCTTTACATTCAGTCATAGGGTCTGTAAAATGGTCAACATGTCCTGATGCTTTAAGAGCCTCTTCAGGCATTACTGTTGGTGATTCTATTTCATAGAAACCTTCCCCTACAATATAATATTTTCTCCATTTCTGGATAATTGAATTTTTTAGTATGGCACCAAGGGGGCCGTAATCATAAAATCCTGCAACACCTGCGTAGATTTCAAATGAAGACCAGAGGAAACCTCTTTTTTTTGCAACATTCATTACCTTGTCATGTTTCATAATATCAACTCTATTATTATTTACTTAAATTTATGAATTAGATTAAATATTAAAACTAAAGGCCATAAACGCCTTAATTAATTAGATAATTGTATTTAAAGATATTTTAAATTATAATTTCCCGTCAGCTTTTTTTATTTTTATTTTTTTAAGCAAGTCCTGATCATGCTTGATTCTGCTTGATTCCGGACGGTCCTGTCCCATATATTTGCTGTCTCGCTCAGGATGTCCATATGGTTTTTCTGAGGGGGATGTCATGGTTTCAAAAACGATTTGACACACTCTTTGGCCAGTGTACAGTGCAACGGGCATTTTCCCAATGTTTGAAATTTCAAGGGTTATTTTTCCGCAGAATCCCGGATCTATGTAACCTGCTGTAACGTGCATGGTCACTCCAAGCCTTCCCATGGATGATCGCCCTTCAACCCTTGCAACAAGGTTATCAGGTAATTTCACGGTTTCATAAGTGGTAGCAAGGGCAAATTCACCTGGATGAATTATAAAAGGTTCTCCATCATTAATATAAAAGGATTGCATGTAAGAATCTAAATCTGATTCATCCATTGGATCTATGCATGGTTTTTTAATTATTCTAAAACCTTTAAATTCATTTCCTATTCGTAAATCAACTGATGATGGTTGTATCTGTATATCTGGATCATCAAGGGGATCAATACTGATTTTTCCTGAATCAAGATACTCTTTGATATGTTTATCGCTTAAAATAGCCATTTTATGCCTTCTTTTTCTTTTTTTCTTCACTCAAAAATCTTTTTATTTTCGGCGCCCCGAAACTTTAGTTTCGTGGGCTTTTTTAACTTCTATTTGTGAGATATCTTCAATAATATTGGGAATTCCGCAGCTGTTTCCAACTCCAACTACAAGAATATTAATGTCATCTTTTGAATTTAAAATTGATCTTTTTACCACTCGTAGTGCTTCTTTAGAGGCATCTGCTATTTTCTGGTTCATGTTACTTATAGCTTCTTCAGGGCTCATTTTCACAATAACTGCGTCAATATCAAGGTCTTTTTTAACAATTTCTTCTTCAATTGTCCATTTATCCACACCCAATCCTCCAATTACGACCCCAATACCTTGCGCTACTTTCCCTGTTTCCTCACCTTCAAGTTTAACTGCAGCGTCAACTGTTATAATTTTGTTTATATTTTCAGTTTCAATAAGGGATTTTACAACTTTCCCTACCTTTCCCATACGGGCTCCAGGACCTTTAGCGCGAGCTATAACTAATTTACGTTCATTCATTAACTTTTTAGCAATGAACATATCTTCCATTTCAGTTATTTCTTCGTTTTTATAATCTTTCATCAGCATGCCGGCTACAAGTGGGCCTAATCCGTCCCCAATAGGTTTGCCCTCAGAAAATGATTTTGCACCTTCAAATTGGGCCTTAACAATCCTCATTATAAGTGGAAGACTCATTTGAAGCATCAATAATATCTGTAAATTTCCAGTTTTCCTTGAAAGTTCCAGATTATGCCTTACTTGTTTTGCAACAGCATTAATTCCAAGCGTGGCTTTTAAAGTCATTACAATATTTGATTTAGTTTCTGCATCGGCTAAAGGAGCTATTATACTTACCATTTGTTTAAATCTGTCTTCACTTAAGTCTAAAATCTTTTCAAACTTCTTCACAATACCATTAGGATCGAGATCTACTGGTGGAACTACAAAAAACTCCATAAAGTCTTCAATAGCTTCTGATTGGTCAAGAACAGGTTTTCCTTTTTCTTTAGACATTTTTATGAGTATTTGTTTTGATTTTTCAACCATATCCTCTAATTCCAGTGTCGTTTTAGTAACACCAGATATCATTCTTACTCTTAAAATCCATGGGAGCAGGAAAATGAGTAAAATAAACACCAATATTCCAATTAAATCAAATGGACTTAAACCAAATAGCATTTTGCTCCTCCAGTAAATAAATAAATGTTTTAATTATTTTTTCTTTAAATTTATTCTTATTTTTCGTATGGTGCCAATTAAAGTATGTGCTTCTCTTCCAGCAATAAAAGCTCTTCCAATTATTCTTCTAAAGACTGTAGACGATGTTTTTTGTTTATGTTCAGGATAACCGGTGCATTTAATTAATTTATCCATTTCATGAATTAAAAGTTCTTTTTCAGATTTTGATGCCTCTTCCAATTCTTCTCGAGGATATTCCTTTTCTTTTTTGAATAATTCGTATAATATGATTGCTGCAGCATGTGATACGTTTAATACGGGATAAGAGTCATCTGTGGGGATGGTTACAACGATATCGCAGAGTGCAACTTCTTCATTAGAAAGTCCGTTGCCTTCTCTTCCAAATACTATGGCAATATTTCCAGTTATATTTAATGATTCTGCAAGCTGCGCTGGCGTAATGGCAATTCTTGAAACATTGTAACTTCCGCCAGCCATTCGTGTGGTGCCCACTGTAAAATCGATATTTTCGTTTTCAATGAATTTTCCAAGTGATTCATATGATTTATGATTCCATATCACTTCTTTTGCATGCATTGCCTGATAATAAGCTTTATTTTCTAATTCACATGGATTAATTAGCACTAAATCTTTAAATCCAAAGTTTTTCATAGTTCTTGCTAGAAATCCAATATTCCCGGGCGATTCTGGTTCCACAAAAACTATATAAATCATTTTTTTTTACACCGCATAATCTTTAATTAAAAATAGGAACTTATTTCTCATAAGCCCTCTCAAGAAGCTGTAATATGTTTAATACAGGAATTTCAACACCCTCTTCTTTTAAAGACGCCTGAATATTGTTTTGACAGAATGGACAGATAGTTATTACTGCATCAACATCTAATTCTTTTATCATTTGGGCTTTACTTTTACCTAAAGCAGCAGCTATTTCAGGTTTACCTGAGCGAACTCCGCCACCAGCCCCGCAACATTGATTTGGATTTTTCATTTCCACAAATTCAAGTCCTTTGATTTTTTTTAATAGCTCACGTGGCTCTTTAGTAATTCCCTGACCTCTATTAAGATGGCAAGGGTCATGATAAGTTACCCTCATATTTAAAGGCTTCATATCCTCAGTATTTAAGTTATCAACTAAAAATTCACTTATATCTACTACATTTAGCTTAACACCATATCGGGGATAATCATTCTTTAATGTAGCCCCGCAACCAGCACATACAGTGATTATTGTATCATAACCTTCAAATACTTCCTTATTTTTTGATACAAGCTCCTCGACAAGGTCAGTTTGTCCAGTTCTAATTAAAGGAGAGCCGCAACAAACCTGATCTTCAGGTACAATAACATCTATGTCATTGTCTTCTAAAACCTTAAGAAGGGCAAATCCAATTTCAGAATGTCTGTAATCAACAAGACACCCTGTAAAGAATGCTATATTTGGATTTAATTTCTTATTTTTAGTTGAAACTGCTTTAATAAATCCTTCACCTAATGGTTCAACTGATCGTCCTGTTTTTGATATTAATTCCTTTACTTCTTTGTGTGGAGGAAGAGGTCCAACTCCTTCATTGCATGCAATTTCTCTTAACTTTTCAATTGCCCCTCCAACAGTGCTTATTTCCTTTGGACAGACTTCCCTACATTTCCCACAGGTTGTACAGCAATAAAGTCCTTGATCAAACCCAATTTTGGCGCGATCAGATTTATCTCTTGGATCAAGGGCGAATTTTGATAAATAACGCATAAAATAAGGGCCGGCATATTCTTCTGTTTCTTTTATAACGGGACATGCGGAAATACATGAAAAACATTCTATACAACTTCTTAGTTTCTTTGAATCCGCATATTCATCTGGTTTTAAAACCATAAGGCATGATGCACTGTCTTGGGTTATTTCATCTGCATTTAAGGAGAGTTTCATATCTTTAATTTTATTTTCAATTTCGCTTCTATTAACCACAAGGTCTTTAATGATATCAAAGTCAAGTGGCTCAATAACAGATTTATCTTCAATTTCAGCCTTACATGCAAGCACTACTTCGCCGTTCACCTTTAAAGCACATGATCCGCACTGTCCTGCCCTACATGAACATCTATAAGCTATATTTGCATTATATTGTTCATTAATATAGTTTAATGCATCTAGAACCTTCATTTTCTCTGTTTTCTGAACATTATATGTTTCATAATGAGCGTTTTCATCTTTTAGAGGATCAAATCTTAAAACTTTAACTTCTATCATTTCTATCTCCATATTTTTGGTTAAAAACATGCTAAAATAATTTTAAATTCATATAACTGGATTAAATCCAATATTAATGAAAGTATAGTCTATTTTATAGTAAATATCAGTTTATAATATCTTATATTTATAATTGATTTTAGAATATCAAAATAAAATTATAATCCTAATTTAAAATTTAAGAGCAATATTAAGAATTATCATTAAAAATTAAACATAAATATTGTATATTAAAAAGAAGGGGGAGGTATATAACGATAAAATTTTAAGAAATCATTAAAATTATTATAATTTAAAGTTATAGTTACCGATAAATGTTATTAATTGAGTTTCGGTGTTTCTCCATGCTTTTCTTTGTATTCTTTTAAGAGTATATTCTGTCTTTGTTTTGAACTCCTCTTACTGTCGTTTTCACGGTATCTAAAGTATGTAATTTCTTCAGATGCGTCTGATTCGTCTAAAAGATGTGTTAAAATGTTATGTTTCAATTTTCCTTCACCGATATAGATGACTTCTTTTTTATTATCTGCAAACTGAAAGACACCGTATGTATTTGGCAGTTCATTTATATTTTCTTCATTGAAATCAATCCAACGTTTTGATACTGGCATTCTCTTACCTCCAATTGTATAATATCCTATTTTTCAATATTTTGTATTTGGTGTATATAAGCACTTAGGTTTTGACTAAGTTCAACTGGTTTTAATTATTTTTTCTTTGATTGCAAACCAGTAAATTGAAAGTTCTTTTTCAATTTCAGTATAATTTGGAAATTTAGCCGATATTATGCTCCAAAATTTTTTACTATGGTTTAATTCAACAATATGAGCTATTTCATGGAAAACAAGGTATTCAATTAAATTTTCAGGTAAATATATCAAATATTTATTTATTGAAATGTTTTTTCGGGAGCTGCAACTTCCCCATCTTGATTTCATCTTCCTCAAATAAACACGATTCACACTTACATTAAGTTCAAAAGAAAATTCCCTAACATATTTCTGGATTAAATCGTTGAATTCATCTTCGCTACGACTAAAATTTAGTTCCTTTAAATTAGCCTCTTTTTTGGATGCATTAATGGCCGTAAATTTTTTATAAATCCAGTTTTTATGTTTATCAATGATTTTTTCATGATTTAGGCCGCTATTTGGTGCAATAAGAACTAAATTTTCATCTTTAATCTCTAATCGCCAGTATTTAACATTACGTGGGATTACTTCATATTTTACAGTTAGTTCATGAATTTTAACACTTTTTTGCATTATTCTTCCCTTTTTCCTTATTAAAACATGCTATGGACATACTCATACATAAAACTTAATTTAATATAATGATGATAATTAAATTAATCTAAATTCTATTTATCACTATGAAAAATAAATCAATTAAAATTATGCTCAATGATTATAAGGAGATATTATGAACTTAAAATCTATTCTAACGAATAAAAAAGATGAAAAACTGTTCTTATTAGGTAATGAAGCAACCGTACGCGGAGCTCTTGAAGCTGGCGTTTCTGTTGCTTCAACATATCCTGGAACACCTTCATCTGAAATTGGAAACGTTTTATCTAAAATTGCAAAGGAATCAGGAGTTTATTTTGAATTTTCAACCAATGAAAAAGTAGCACTTGAAGTTGCAGCCGCAGCAGCAGCATCAGGACTACGTTCATTTACTTTTATGAAGCATGTGGGATTAAATGTTGCATCAGACTCATTTATGAGCATTGTTTACACAGGAGTAAATGGTGGAATGATAATTCTTTCAACTGATGATCCTTCAATGTTTTCATCACAAAATGAACAGGATAACAGACATTATGCGCGAATTGCAAACATTCCAATGATGGAACCTTCAAATCCTCAAGAAATTAAGGATTTAATGAAATATGGATATGAATTATCTGAAGAGTTTCAAATACCGGTTTTAATGCGTACAACTACGCGTGTATCTCATATGAGGGGAATAGTGGAAGTAGGGGCGGTTAAAACTCCTAAAAAGACAGGTTACTTCAATAAAGACCCGCGACGTTTTGTGCCAGTTCCTTCAAGTGCAAGAGAAATGCATAAATCCCTTGTCTTAAAAATGGAAAAAATAGCGGATGTGGTGAATAATTCTCCATTAAACCAAATATTTGACAACAATGGTAAAATAGGCATAATAACCAGTGGAAGTGCATTCAATTATGTAATGGATGTAATTGATGAAAATAATCTTCCAATAAATGTTTTAAAAATTACTTTATCTTACCCTTTCCCTGAAAAACGTGTTTTAGAATTTATAGATGGGTTGGATAACATAATAATTGCTGAAGAAGTTGATCCTGTAATGGAAAAGGAAATTTTCGCCGTTATTGGAAAAAATGGGCTAAATAAAAAAGTTCATGGTAAACTGGATGGAACATTACCTTTGATTTTTGAGTACAGTCCAGATATTATTCTTGAGGGCTTAAAAAAAGTTATTGACATTAATTTAGATAAAAAAATAGCATATGAACCTGAAATACCTCTTCCAGCACGTCCACCAACTTTATGTCCGGGATGTCCCCACCGTGCTGCTTACTATGCTGTTAAAAAGGCAGGGGAGAACTTGGATCTGGATGTGATTTATCCAACCGATATAGGCTGTTACACTCTTGGAATAGAGTCTCCGTATGAAATAGCTGATTATTTACTTTCTATGGGTTCAAGCATAGGTACAAGCTGTGGATTTTCAAGATCAACCAATCAGAGCATTGTAAGTTTTATAGGAGATTCTACTTTCTTCCATGCAGGAATTCCTCCATTAATAAATGCAGTTCATAATAAAGACAAGTTTGTGCTTGTTATTTTAGATAATAGGACAACTGCAATGACTGGTGGACAACCGCACCCTGGAATTCCAGTTGATGGGATGGGTGAGGTAGCTCCTGAAATTTCAATCGAAAAAATTGTGGAAGCATCAGGTGTTGAATTTTTAAAGGTTATTAACCCGCTTAACATCAATAATTCTCAGAAAATATTTGAAGAAGCGCTTCAATTTGAAGGTGTGGCTGTAATTATTTCAAAATATCCGTGCATGTTAATTAAAGGCGAAAAAAAGAGAAAGCACGTGGTTGTTGGTGTGGATTCTGATAAATGTGATAACTGCATGGATTGCCTAAGGGAGCTTACTTGCCCTGCAATTTATCTTGCAGATGATGAATCCGTGAATATTAATGCTGCGTATTGTAAAGGATGCACAGTTTGTATTCAAATGTGTTCCAAAAAGGCTATTGGAGTTAAAAAGTAATTATTAATAATATGTTTAGGTGAAAAAACATGAAACCATATAATATTTATATTTGCGGTGTTGGAGGCCAGGGAATCATAAAAACATCTATTGTTATTGGCGAAGCTGCAATGAAAACTGGAATAAATGTTGTAATGAGCGAAATACATGGAATGGCACAGCGTGGTGGTGTGGTATCAACAGAACTTAAAATTGGAGATTCGAAAAGCCCAATTATTGAAGATGGTAGTGCTGATCTTTTAATTGCTTTTGAACCTATAGAGGCATTAAGAGCGGTTTCAAAGGCAAGTAAAGAGACTTATGTAGTTGTAAACACTTCTTCTATAATGCCTTTTAATATTCAGGGAAGTTCTATTCCTTATCCTGAAGTTTCTGAAGTTTTAAGGGAACTTGAATCAAAAGTAAAGCATGTTTTTGCTATTGATGCTGAAAAAATAGCTAATGAAGCAGGACATGTTCTTTCACTTAATATGGTAATGCTTGGTGGGGCAGCAGGAATTTCTGGGTTTCCCATAAAAAAAGAAGTTATCATAGAATCAATGATGAAAAATTTACCTGAAAAATCAACTAAAATCAATATGAATGCATTTAATGAGGGTTATAAAAAGTGTCATTTGAAATAAATTAATATGATAGTATAATCTTATTATATAACAAGTAAAGATTACTGAACAACTAATATTATGAAAAGTTTGGTGAAAAAATGGAAAATATTAATTTTTCAGAGGAAAAATTTAAAATTATTTTTGATCACGACCCAGATGCTTATTATATCAGTGACCTTAAAGGGAATTTTATAGATGGAAATGAGGCTGCAGAAGCATTAATTGGACATAAAAAGGCTGATTTTATTGGGAAACATTATTCTAAGATCAATATTGTTTCTAAAAGTCAAACATCTGAATTTGATGAATTATTTTCTAAAAGTGCATTAGGTCAGGATACGGGTCCTGATGAATTCATTTTTAATAGGAAAGATGGCCAAGAAGTTGACGTGGAGGTAAGAACTGTTCCTATTGAACTTGAGGACGAAAATCTTGTTTTATGGATTGTAAGGGATATTACGTTACTTAAACGAGCAGATAGTGTGAAAGCTCAGCTTGCAGCTGTAGTAAAATATTCTCAGGATGCTATTGTATCTGAAGATTTAGATGGGAATTTTAAAAGCTGGAATAAAGGTGCTGAAAAGATTTATGGGTATTCTGCTGATGAAATAATCGGTAAAAACCTTTCTATTTTGATTCCACCAGATAATCTTGATGAATTACCAAAAATCATTGATAAAATGAAAAAAAATGAACCTTTGGAGCAGTATGAAACATTAAGAGTGAGAAAAGACGGTAAAATAATTAATGTGGCCTTAACAATGTCTCCTGTTAAAAATGCTAATGGAGATATTGAAGGATTTTCTGCAATTGCTCGTGATATAACAGAACGTAAAAAAATGGGTGATGCATTAGAATGGGAAGTTGAAGTGAACAAAGCATTAGCAAAATTATCTAGTAAACTTTTATCTTCAGCTTCAATTGAGGAAATATCGGATCTTGTACTTAAATATGCAAAACGCCTTACAGAAAGTGAATTTGGTTTTGTAGGTTACATTGATCCAGATACGGGTTTTATAGTACTTACAACCATGACTCGTGATATATGGGATCAATGCCAAGTCCCAGATAAAAGCGCGATTTTTGAGAAATTTGGTGGCTTATGGGGATGGGTATTAGATAACAAAGAGTCATTAGTCACTAATAATCCTGAAGAAGACCCTAGATCTACGGGTACTCCGGAAGGACACATAAAAATCCAACGTTTTTTATCAGCACCTGCTTTAATTGGAGAAAAACTTGTAGGACAAGTTGCACTGGCCAATTCAAAACGAGAATACAATGAACAAGATGTATTGTTGGTGGAACGATTAGCAGATATTTATGCTATTGCCATAAAACGTAAACAATCAGAAGATGCATTGAAAATAAGCGAAGAAAAATATCGTAGAATAGTTGAAACGTTTATAAAAAGAGTTACAGAAATTTTAGGTGATTTAAACTAATATTAAGAAGTTAAAACTTAATATTTATTAAATTTCTCTTTTTTTATTAAAATTAAAAATAAAATGAAAATTTAGGTTAAATCATAAACCATAAATCTCATCTGCAGAAATAACTGTTGCTCCGCCATCTTGCAATGCTTTAATTCCTGCATCGATATTTTCAGGATGTAAAAGAACAATAGCTCTGTTTTCTTTTTCTTCTACGAATGCATAAAGATATTCAAGGTTTATATTATTATCATCGAGAATTCCAAGAATTATTCCCAGCCCACCAGGCTTGTCATACATTCTAACTGCAATAACTTCCCCTATTTTCACAATAAAGTTATTCTCTTCAAGTAATTTTTTAGTTCCTTCAGGATCTGGCACTATTAACCTTAAAATCCCGAAATCGGATGTATCTGCAATTGAAAGCGCCCTTATGTTCACTCTGCCTTTCTCAAGTACATCTAATGCTTTACGCATTCTTCCTTTCCTATTTTCCAAAAATATGGATAATTGTTTTATTTTCAATTAAATTCCCCCTTAATTATCGAAATTTCTTTTGTCAATAACTCTAACAGCTTTCCCTTCACTTCTTGGAAGTGTTTTAGGCTCAACAAGAGTCACATTTACTCTTAAACCAATTTCGTTATGTATATAATTTTCAATCTTCTTTTTTATACTTACTAATTCTTTAATCTCGTCAGAAAAGAGTTTTGGTGATGCTTCAACCTGTACTTCCATTACATCAAGGTGCTGAGGTCTGGAAACAATGATTTGATAATGGGGTTCAAGACCATCCATCTTTAAAAGTGCTTTTTCAATTTGTGAAGGGAATACAGCCACACCTCTAACTTTTAGCATGTCATCAGTTCTTCCAGTTATCCTATCCATCTTAATTAATGTCCTTCCACAGCCACATTCTGTTTTTCGCAACGTTGTAATGTCTTTGGTACGGAATCTGAGTATAGGCATGCCGTGCCGGGTTAATGTGGTTAAAACAAGTTCTCCTTTTTCTCCTTCGCCCATGGTTTTCAGTGTTTCTGAATCAATTATCTCAGGATAAAAATGATCATCCATAACATGTAATCCTTCTTGTTCAGGGCATTCAAGGGCTACTCCGGGACCTATTATTTCAGTTAGGCCATAAATATTGTAAGCTGGAGCTTTAAACCTTTTTTGGATTTCTTGTCGCATTTCTTCTGTCCACATTTCCGCTCCAAAACCAACTGCCTTTAAATTCAATTCCTCTGTATCTAATCCTTCTTCTTCTGCAACTTCTGCCAAATAAAGTCCGTAAGAAGGTGTGAAAATTATTATACTTGCGCCAAAATCTTTCATTATTTCAATCTGTCTTTTTGTCTGGCCTGTGGATATGGGAATAACTGTTAAACCTACTTTTTGAGCTCCATAATGCACTCCAAACCCACCAGTAAAAAGACCATATCCGTGTGTATTCTGGATAATATCATCTTCTGTCGCCCCAAACATGGTTAAACCTCGAGCCATGACTTCACTCCAGATTTCAATATCTTTTTTAGTATATCCAGAGACTGTAGGTTTTCCAGTTGTTCCAGAGGAAGTATGTACCTCTACAATTTCCCTACGGGGAACTGCAAACATCCCAAAAGGATATGCTTCTCTTAAATCATCCTTCGTGGTTAATGGCAGCTTTTCTATATCTTTTAATGTTTTAATGTCCTCGGGCTTAATTTTATTGTCATCAAAGCGTTTTCTATAAAATGGCACATTTTCATATGCTCTTTTTACAACTTTTTGTAATCTTTTAAGTTGTAATTCTTCTTTTTCCTCATGCGACATGCATTCTGCTTCTTTATTCCAGATCATTTTTATCCCCTGATAACTGTTGATTAATATGATTTATAACTGAATTTTCCTTAATTTACCCATTAAGAAAAATGTATAATCTAATTTAATTGGAAGAAATTTATAAAACTTTTTATATTAATTTTGTAATATGGCAAACTGTAATATTTTCACTAAATCTGTTTTAAATAGAAATAAGTGGTAAGTAGTAGTTTTCATTCTTTTAAAGAAGACAGGATGTAAGGTATTATCAATAATTTTTAATAATTTGCATGAATATCCATTTTTGACTGAATTCAAAGTTTTAATAAACAGGGATTAATATAATAAAATTATAACGGAATGTACAAATTATTGGTTTTATGATGAAAAGAGAAAAATTTAAAGTTAAAAGCAGCAATTTCAATGATTGGAATGAAATATTCAAAAATCCGGAGCGTATCTCAGTTAAAAGCTTTATTACAGGGTATGTGAAAATAAATAAGAGAGGTACATTGAATCCAAAGCATCCAAATGCGGGAAATATTGAAGATGAATCCTTAAATGTTCCAATACTTGTCCATTGGATTCATCACCATAAATTTGGAGATTATCTTGTGGATGCAGGTCTTGATAGCTCTTATTATCAAAATCCTCATGGAGAAATGAAAGGATTATTTGCAGGGCTATTTAAAAAATTAGGATTGGGGGATACATATTTTCAAGAAAAGAATCAGGATATTGCATATCACATAAAAAAGAATTCAATTAAACTAAATGGAGTTTTTTTATCACATTTACATTCTGATCACATGACAGGAGCCCGTGATCTGCCTAAAAACATTCCATATGTCGTTGGGATGGGTGAAAAATATTTTGAACATAAACCGCTCTTCTATGGAGATTATCTAAAAGGAATTGAAGTTCTTTATGAAATAGATTTTTTAAATGCCCCTAATATGCCTATTTTAGGTCCGTGTGCAGATATTTTTGGGGATGGTTCATTTTGGGCCATAAAAACTCCAGGGCATACACGAGGGCACATTTCTTTTTTAATAAATTGTATTGATGGGCCTGTTTTGCTTACAACTGATGCATGCTTTATTAGATTGGGATTTGAAAAAGGAATTGCTTCAAGCAGTTATACAGATGATGTGGAAATGGCTCAAGCATCATTAAATAATTTAGTTGAGTTTAAAAGAGTTTACCCGCAGGTTAAAGTTTGTCCGGGCCATGAGCTTTGAAAAAAACGTTATAAAATGGATTGGAGATTATTTCATATTATTTGCGCTAGGATAAGTTAAAATAAGACGAAGATATAATAAAAGTATGTAAAAGGATGTGTTTAAATGGAAACATATGTTCTAGTTCAAGGCGGCAATATGTCAACAGAAACCTGGAATAAGCTATCTGGACAAAATATTTCTACAGAAGACGGACATATGGGTGCCAGATACTGGGATGGAACTGTTGATGCTCTTAAATTCGTAGGGCACCGTGTTTTTGCACCAACAATCTCGGACGAATTTTCAAGCAATCTGACTGATCATATCATCCAGATTTGCACGCTGATTGTTGAAAAGGACTTGCAAGATATTATTCTTGTAGGACATAGTTATGGGGGATTCGTCATCACTGGCGTTGCAGACAGGATGCCCGAGAGAATTCGTCTTTTAGTTTATCTTGATTCTGGAATACCTGATCCTGGACAGTCCCTCGTTGATGCCCTAAATATGGTTTATTCAAAAGAGGATTATGCTGCAGCCGTTCCCGATCCAAATCCGCCGTATGCAGAAAAACTGCATTATGATCCAAAAAGAATTGAAGGGATTAAAAAAATTTATATTCGCTGCATGAAGAGCGAGTTTATCGATGTTACTCGCATTGCCAAAGAAAAAGTAGATGCTGCAAAAGAGGGGTGGACCTACTTTGAGCTGCCATCTTCTCATGTGCCCATGGCTGACCTTCCAGAAGAGTTTTATAAACTTATGCTTGAGATCGCGAAATTATAATCCGTTTAAAGAAGATGAAGGTGCCTAATTTCTTTTTTCAGTGCCAAGAAATCCTCCAACTATCATTAAGATACTCAGAACTATTCCAGTTAATGGTAATCCGGTTTTTTGCATCTCAATGGTTTTGCCAGGAGCTGCTATTACCACTGTGGCAGGTTTAGGAGTCATGAACCCATCTAAGATAGCGTAGAGGTGGGCTACTCCCCATCCATCGTTGGCTCTTAGCATGGTGGTGAATATCCCTGCAATTGTACCTCCGGTGACAGATTTGCTTCCAACATTTCCAAGGTCAGTGGTTATAGTTATGGGAGTGCCGTCAGGTATGTGGCCCATATTGGAAGTATCTACACCGTCGCTGTTGATGGTTACACTGGCAATAACTATGGATGTGCCTCCGAAAGGTATGCTAGTTGGACTGGCTTTAATGGTTAATATTAACCAGGGATCAGCGTCAATCATCTCTATTTGGCCTCCAAAGTTATGGGAACTGTTTTTAGGGTCATTATTGGATCCCCACCAGTTATTGGTAGCATCCACTGTGCCATCGGAATATATGGCATTCGCTCGATTTGCAGTGTTAAAAACGATTCGATTAAGATGCACATTCCCTGTACCATTATTCCAGATAACACCACCGTCTCCACCTGCAGAATTTCCTGTAAGGGTGCTGCGATTTACATTCAAAACGCAGGTACCAAGGCCAGAAACTGCATTTAATGTACAATGGTTAGAGATGGCGCCGCCGTTTCCTCCTGCAATGTTACCTGTTAAGGTACAATCATTCACATTCAAAACACAGGCACCAAAATTTAAACCATCGGTAGTTACACCTGAAACGCTTACTGTGCAGTTATTTGAAATAAAACCACCACTTCCTCCTGCAGTGTTACCTGTGAAAATACAATGATTCATGTTTAAGACGCAGGCACCAAAATCTAAACTCTTATTATTCAATCCTTTGACATTTATGATGCATTGATTTGAAATTGCTCCACCGTCTCTACCTGCACTATTACCTGAAAAAATACAATGGTTAATGTTTAAAACGCAAGCAGCAAAAGCAGAAGTGTTAACATTAATTGTGCATTGGTTGAATATTGCTCCACCATCTCTTCCTGCTGCGTTACCCGTTAAAATACAATCATTTAAATTTAAGATGCAAGCATCAAAACCAGAATTAACTTCATTAAACAAGCAAACATTCATGATGGCGCCGCCATCTTCAGATGCGGCATTGTTGGCGATGTAACTATTTGAAATAGTAAAGTTACCATCGGCGTTGGTGATTCCAGAGCCAATAACTGCATTATTATACTGGATATTAGAATTGGTAACAGTACAGTTGCCAAATTGGTTCCCTATTCCTCCAATGATACTTGCAGAGTTGTAGAGAATTTCACATCTTGTAATTGTACAGTTACCGCCATAATTGACGATTCCAGCACCATGATTTGCTTTGTTATATAGGATTTTACAATCAGTTATAGTACAGGTACCGTTCTGGGTCGCGATCCCTCCAGCATTGGCATTTGCAGAGTTGTAGGTAATGTCAGATCTGGTGATGGTACAGTTACCTCCATCATTTATGATCCCTCCACTGGCATTTGCATAACCCGTCCCTGTTTGGTTATTTCTGGTTATAGTGCAATCAGTTATCGTACAATTCCCTGTACTGTAAATTCCACCCCCATATTCAATAGCTGAGCATTCCATGATGTTGCAAGATGTAAATGTTACTGAACCCTGATTATATATGGCACCGCCACTTGTGGTTGTATATCCGTTGGTTAAGGTTAGGTTAGAAAGAGTAACGTTTATTTCAGGTAAAATCTTGAATATCCAGTTGGTGTCTGTCCCGTTAATTATAGTTTCTTCGCGGCTTTGACCAATAATGGTCATGTTCTTGTCGAGTGTTATGTTGGTGTTATTTTCTCCGCTGTATTGGCCATTAGCGATTCTTATTACTCCGTTTGCATCTACATTATCTACACCTTTTTGTATGGTGAGATATGGATTTGTAGCAGTACCAGTTCCTGTGTCATCGTCTCCAGTGGTGTTTACATAGATTTCGTTAGCTGCAGAAACAGTATTTATACAGAAAATTAATGTTAAGATTATAAGCACTAGTGGAATGAAAGTTTTAGCTGTAATTACTTGTTTTTGAATGTTTTCACACTCCTCCATGCTAACTAAGAAAATTTGATCATAAATATCGTTTTTAATCAATAAATTGATTTCTATTAGATCATATAAGGAAATGAATAATGGTAAGAATTGAGTAATATAATCTTGAATTATTTATATATTTAAAAAAATATAAATTAAAGAATATGAAAGAGAATGAAAATATTTCCACTATTAAAAAATCTATTATTTGTTTTGTGCTACTTACTTTTGCCTTAAGCACTATTTTCTATTATTTAATTATAGCCAATGGATTTGGAGGCCTCAATGTTTTTCTATTAATGTGGATGCCTGCTTTTTCAGCTCTAATCACATCTTTGATATTTTTTAGAAGTATTAGGGGATTTGGATGGGGGCCAGGGAAAGTTAAATATCTGATCTTAGCTTATATTCTGCCTATTATTTTTTGTATTATCACTTATGGTATATTCTGGCTCTTTGGTCTGGGCACCTATACTGGGAATTTACACAGTAATATCATAATTTTTGTGGCCATAGGCACCATCAACGGCATTATATCTGCATTAGGAGAAGAGATCGGTTGGAGAGGATTTTTAGTACCTAAACTCGCCAAATTAACTACTTTCACATGGGTTGCGGTTATTAGTGGAGTAATATGGGCACTATGGCATTTCCCATTGATGATGTTTTCCACCTACAACAGCGGCACTCCTCTATGGTGGTCTCTACCCATATTTTTTGCTAGTGCAGTAGCAATAAGCTTTGTATTTGCCTGGTTAACCATAAAATCCAGAAGTCTATGGCCTGCAGTACTGTTACATGCAAGCGAAAACTTATTTAATCAATCAGTTTTCGGTCCTTTAGCTGGTGGAAATCTATCCCTCTGGTTAGTAGGTGAAACTGGATTAATTATGTTAATTGTAACAATCATAATAGCATTGATATTCTGGATGTTTAGAGATAAATTACCAGATTTAAGAATCAGGAAGTCTGAAGATATGAATTAAATACAGAGGGATTGCTAAAAATGGTTGACACATGGATTAAAATTTTATCTTTAGTTGTTTTCATTGCCATTATTGTTAGCGTAGATTTCCTGTACCTTAAGAATGATTTCAGGAAGCGTTTAGCTTTCAATGTTGGAATTTTCTTGGTATATTTGGCTATATTCCTCACATTCTTAAATAATTGAATGATTAGTGATTAATTTTCTTTTATTGAGCAAGTAGGGTGTGGACTGGCCATGAACCTTGAAAATAGTTTTAGTTATATTTTTTATTTACTTTTAGATATTTCATCAATTTTCCATACTTTAGACCTTAATAAAATCAGTGCAACTACTGCCATAAGTGCAGAGCCATAAATTCCTGATCCAAAGGATAATACTGGATCAATTGAGGTTGCAAGATATAATTCGGATGGTGTTTGTGTCATATCAGTAATTAAGTGTAATAATACTGCTACCCAAACGCTTCCAGTCTTTAAAACAGCATAACTGAAAATAATACCCATTACAATGGTAGATGATATCATTGCTACATTCCCTAGAATAGGTTGTCCGGGATAATTATTTCCAAGTAAAATGGTTCCACTGTGCCACACTCCCCATATAATACCAAGTGTTAAGACACCTTTATAGCCTCCTAATAGTGGGAATAGTCTGTCTTGTAGGTATACTCTCCATCCATATTCCTCTCCAAAAACTGCTGGCCACAATAATAAGGCACCTGTAATCAACAGGCCTATAAATGTTGTAAAGAATAAATTTAAGTTAAATTCCTTTCCAGGAATGCCTAATCCAGTGATATAGTTTAAAATATAACTTAAAATAAGTATAAATAAAAAAATCAGTGGTATAATGGCATAATATTTAAGATTTCTTCCAATGAATAATTTTGAGGGTTCAAGTTCTTTTCTCCATTTCTTTTTTATGTTTAGTATAATCACAGTTAATATTCCCAAAACTGCAACAATAGATGAAACAAGGGGTAATTCTAGGGGTAAAAAACTGGTAGTACTCATTATTTTATAGAAATAACCTTCAAAGAAAAATAAACCAGTATAAATCAAAAAGAAAGCAAATATAATCTTTGTTTCCCGACTTAGGGCAAGGGACTTAAAATAAACCATACAAATTATGGCTGCGGTAGCAGGGAAAAGCATATGTGCAATGCCTGTAATTCCCCATATGCTGGCATTTGATGCTGTTTTTACACCATAAATCATATAAACAATAAGATCCAGCAAATAAGTTGCTGCGAAAGTTATGATTAAAAATATTAGCAATTCTTTTTTAAGCTGTCTACTTTCTAAAATTGCCTTATTCAAGAAATATTCCCCCATCAATGTCTTTCTATCATAACATTATATCTCCAACTTGATATTAATTTAACTAAATGGTTACGGTAGCATCGATAAATGTTCTTTGAAGTAATTATTCATTCTCAACTTAATTAGACTTGGGAAAAGTATATTTGATGACCCGATAATTTATTGTTAGAAATATTTTTTTTCGACTGGAGAGGAGTACTGTGAGAAGAGGGGGTTGGTTCACATTAATTATAATGTCGTTAGCGACATTTATAACATGTTTTGATGCTACTTTCATGAATGTGTCCATCCAGAACCTTATTCAGGATTTAGACACTACTCTTCCCTTTGTGCAGGCAATGATAAGTATTTATTCCCTTACTATGGCGTGTCTCATACTTCCGGGAGCTAAATTACAGGATATTCTTGGTCGAAAGGAAACGTTCATTCTTGGGGCTGTTATTTATGGAATTGGGGCTTTAATTTCCACTTTAAGCGTTAATGGTATCATGCTTCTTGTAGGATGGTCTCTTTTGGAGGGTATTGGGGCAGCAATGATGATACCGGCTACTGTAGCGTTTTTAACTGCCACTTACCACGATGAGGATAGAACATTTGCTTTTGGAATCTGGTCGGCTGTTGTGTCGATTGCAGGATTTGTGGGACCCATATTAGGAGGTTTTATCACCACATGGTACAGTTGGCGCTATGGATTTGCAATGGAAATCATAATAATAATTTTCATGTTATTATATTCTAGGAAACTTATAAAAATAGATCCAATACTCAAATGGGAAGAATTGGATGTTTGGGGTGCAGTACTGTCGGTTTTGGGAATATTTTTACTTGTTCTAGGAATATTAGAACTAAATAATTTAAAGCGATGGGATATAGCAGGGTTTACAATAATTGCGGCGATAATTATTTTGGTAACCTTTTATTGGTGGCAAAAAAAGAGGATCAACCAAGGGTTAAATCCCTTGCTTAATATAAACCTCTTTAAGAATCTTGAATTCAAGTTAGGAAGTTTTATCAAAATAGTTGATAGCTTGGGATCTGCAGGAATAAGTTTTGTTATTCCAGTATTTATTTTGACAGTTATGGACGGAACTGCATTTACTGCAGGTTTGGCACTTTTTATTCCAGTTACTGGTCTTTTAATTGCGTCTTTAACTGTATCACGAATTACAAAGATTATTAAACCCATTAAGGTTATCAGTATAGGATTCGCACTGGCTATTGTGGGTTGTTTTATTCTAAGTAACACTTTAAACCTTGAAAGTACATTATGGGATATTATACCTGGAATGACCTTAATTATGTTTGGTTTAGGTTTGGTTATTCCATTAGGTACAAATTTAATAATGAGTTCTGCTGGTGAGAGAAAAGAGTCTGACGCTTCGGGTGTAGCTAATGTTTCAAATACTCTTGGAAGTAGTATGGGCACGGCTTTAATAGGAGTTATATTAATATTGGGAGTTTTTTGGGGTTTACAAACTTCAATACAGGATCAATTCCCCGGAAAATATTCTACTCAGGAAATTAACGATAATCTACCTACATGGTATGATCAGATTAATAAAACATCTCTTTCTGTTTTAAAAACAACTAGAGATCCTGATAATATAGTTGCTGGGCGCATAGTTGATGGAACAATACGCAAATCTACTTCCATCACATTTTATAGTATTGCGTTTGTCTTCTTTTTAGGGTTAATATCGTCATTGTTATTATGGCTAAGGACTAGAAGCTCTGTAAAATATTAATAAGATAATTATTTTATTATTAAATTATAAAAAAGAAAAAAATAGAAGGTATTTATAAATTTATAAGTTTTAATTGCATTTATTCTGCGTCCATCATTTCGCCATATTCTACTTCAATTTGGCAACCTTTAGGACCGCAACAGAAGTGCTGTAAGTCAAATTGTACTTGCATTTTTTCACCTCAAAATCTTTGATTTTGGGTTCGAAAACATTTGTTTTCTCAACCTCAAATTAACATTGTCTAACTATAAATATATACTTAATGGTTATAAGAATATACTGGATTGATGTATTAAACTAACTTTGTAGGTCTTGATGGAAACCTTTATTATCAAAAAATTAAATAATATATCTTAATGTTAAATGAGAATGAAGATTACAAGAAAGAGATTACAGAGATCAAAGAAAGATTAGGAAATATTCAAAAGGATATTAAAAATCTCATGGAAAACACTAATCAGCAATACATCGATTTACTTCTTTCAAACTCAAAAAAAGAATTTATTACTGCACTTACAGGATATCTAAATCATGATATTGAAAATACCCTTGAAAAAGGGATGATTATTGAATGTGAACTGAAAAATGAATGTAAAGTGATATTTAAAACATTTTTACAGAAAAATGCCAGCCTAATAAATCAGGATAATATACCTGAAGAGGCCATAATTGAAAATCAAGCAGAATTAAATAAAATTAAAAGTGAAGCGCCTTTTGAAAAGTGTAAAACATGTTTTAATGAAATTTCAGTTCTTTTTGAAAAACAAGTAAATTTAATGCGTTCACTTTGTATTTACAGCACAAACCAAGAAAAAAAGCAGGATATATCTACAATTTGTGAAGAAACTCTTGTTAAACATGTTCTTGAGCCGTTATCCAACAGACAGAGGCTTCAAATTCTTAAATCAATGGCTAATGATACAAAAACATTCTCCTCACTATCAGAACTTACAGGGCTAAAGGGCGGAAACTTACTTTTTCATCTTCAAAAACTCCTTGATGGAGACATGATTCTTCAACGCCATGAAAGAGGTGATTACATGCTAACAGAAAAAGGATACAAGCTTCTTGTAATGCTTAGCGAAGTAAACGTTCTTTCAGGGCAAAAAACAGATTAATATTATTTATCTAAAAATAAAGCCGATTTATATAAATTTTCCCTAACATCTGGAATTATTGTTTCTAAAAAGTTTAATAACTCTTCAGAAGAATTATATTCTTGTTTAAATTCCTTTTCTGTGTTATCATCAGTCCAAGAGTATATCCAGGATTCGGGCAGATTTATTAGTGGGTAAATCAATTTATTACCATTATATTCTTCAGCAGCACTTAATAATTTTATTTTTTGGCCATTTAAAATTAAATTTAAAATATTTCGAGCCTCATCATCCAATGTAACCGGCAACGCAATTGAATCAATATCTAAGTCATTAGTTTCACTGATATCATCTCCAGAAAGAATTTCAATGCCATATTTTCTTTTATATGGCTCTAAAATCATAGAAAGCGTGAAATTATTGGGATCATCTCCTTTAATTGCAAATATTTTGTCTTTAGGAGAAATACAGTGTGCAAGATTTCTTGAAGCTCTAATGCAAATTTTTTGGAAAATGGTGGATCTTATAACTTCAATTTCAGGAAAATTCTTTTTAAATACTTCTTCTTTCTTTCTTGAAAACCTTGAAAATTTTAAATTATTAATAAAAACTTTATTAGGGCCAATACTTACAAATCGTGTGTCTACACCAATTTTTTGTAAAAATCTAACAAGATCTCTTTTCATTTAAATCACTAGTTTCAAAAAGCCTGCTTTAGTAAATAATTGTTTATTAAAAATTATTTTTAATTTTCAATGTTAATTAATTTGACTATTAAAATGAAAAACGGTTAATTAACATAATAATTGGCTTAATAAAATAAAAAAATAATTAAAATGGTTTAAATTACTTAAGGTGTAACTGTAACCATTTTATAGCCTTTTCCACTGCAGAAACTGCATAAAACTTTACCATCACCGCCGCAAGAGGCACATGCTGATTTAATATTTCCTGTTGCACCGCATGTTGGACACGGATGGCATAAAATTGTTACCATGCCTTCAACAGGAGGTTTATCTCCATCACCACCGCAATCTTGACATTTAACTATTTTATATCCGCTACCACTGCAAGCACTACATGTAAAGTATCCTTTACCGCTACATTTTGTACAAGTCTGTTTTACAGTCTTGGTTGTTGCTTCAGCTTTTGGAGTATCGTTTGACACAGAATTTGTAACATTCGTAGTGGTTACTGCACTTTCTGTGGTTGTAGGTGCTTGTACTGTTTCAGGAGCTTTTCCAGGGTTATTAATCACGTAATTACATCCTACAACTCCTCCAACAAGAACAAGAGCCACTATTATTCCTATAATATATTTCATCTCCATTAATTAAGCCTCCCCTTTCAATAATATTTTTTGTATAGCTATGATATTGGTATTTTTGCTATTCACAAAGACTTAATCATAAGGACAGTGTAATGTGAATAATTTCACAATTATCTAATCTATCTTATTAGTATCTGGTGATTTTTAGAGCCAATGGTATTTATGAACTCTTAAACTGAAATCAAAGAATTTTTAAGTATGTAAGGAGAAACTTAATCACGTGATTATAATGCTTAAACTGTTTGGCAGGAAATCAAAGGAAAAAGAAAGGAAAATATTGGAGATAGACTTAAAACAACCAGTAGATTGTCTTTGTGACTTTACCTACAATTTTTTCTGGCAACATAAAGGAGAAAAGCTTGCTCCTGAATGGAAAATTCCCTATAACCAACATACTTTTTCTGATTTGGTAAATCACCTAAATAATGGAGGAAATGTTAAAATAAATGGAAATGTTGGCCATAGACTTTGTTCGAGCATGGGAGTTGATTTAAAATATTTCGGTGGAACTGGGAGTGAAATTGAAGTCGGTGATGTCATTATAAACGGCGATGTAGATACTAGAATGGGAATAAGCATGATTAAAGGTAGTATTTATGTTAAAGGAAATATTAAAGCTCCAATCGGGAATTTAGTTGAAGTTAAATCAGATATGAAAAATTACAGAAAATTTAAGTCAATTACAGATATTGTAACCAACGGCCTAAATGGAAATAAGCTCATTGGAAGTGAAATAATAAATAACGGGATTTTAATAAATGATGGCATTGTAAGAGATACTGTAGGCTCAAGAATGGATAAAGATGCAGAAATAGTTGTAAATGGAAATGTTGATTTAAGTACGGGGATACTAATGAGAAATGGAACTGTAAAAGTCAATGGAAATGCCGGAAAAAACACAGGAGCTCTTTTAAATGGGGGAAATGTTGTTATAGATGGAAATTGTGATGATTTTACAGGTATAGATATGATTAAAGGGCATATAATTGTAAATGGGGATGTGGGAAAGTTTTTAGCTGCCAATAAAAAAAAGGGAGTAATATTTGCCAAAAAAGGGAGCCCTATACCTCCAACTAGTAAAAAGAGTCTTAGCACTGACGATAGCACTAAACTTTTAAATATGGGATTTAATCCAAGGGAATTTAAAAAGTTTGAATAATTACACAAAGCTTTTATTCTTCAATATTATACTAAATAAAAAAAACTTTTTTTAGGAGTTATGTAATGATAAGTATACTTGATTATGTAAGTCAAATTGCAATTAATCTAATCGAATATTTAGGATATTGGGGAGTTTTCATAGGGATGCTCATAGAAAGCGCATGTATTCCATTGCCAAGCGAAGTAATAATGCCATTTGCAGGATTTGCAGTTTCTGAAGGGAAGATGACTCTATGGGGCATAACTATTGCAGGAGTATTAGGGAACCTTGTTGGATCATGGATCGCATACTTTGTTGGTTTAAAGGGAGGAAAACCATTTTTAGAAAAATATGGTAAATATGTCCTTATAAGCCAAAGAAAACTGGATATAGCCCACAACTGGTTTGAAAAATATGGTCATGAAGCTGTTTTAATAAGCAGAATGTTACCAATTGTCAGGACATTTATATCTCTTCCTGCAGGAATAGCCGAAATGAACTTTAAAAAATTTACGGTATACACAGTTATAGGTTGTTTACCGTGGTGTTTCATGTTGGGTTATATAGGAGTTATGCTTGGCCCTCATTGGGATGTTATAAGAAATTATTTCCATATATTGGATGTATTTGTAGGAATAGGAATTGTAGCAGTTATAATTTACATTATATACCACTACAGAAACAGTGACTAATCAAAAAAGATTTAAAATCTTTAATTCTTTATTTTTTTTTAATTTTATCAATTAAACATATATTGATGGAAAATTCGAAGTATATCACTTATTTATTATATTACAGACTGTACACGGCCTATTTGTCCATCTTTTAGCCTTACTTTTATTCCATGGGGATGAAAAGACGATTTTGTAAGTATATCTTTAACTACTCCTCGAGTTTTTTCCCCAGTACGCTGATCCCTTTTTAAAACAATATAAACTTCTTTTCCAGGAGATATATCTTTTCTATTTTGTCCATTCATTAAATTCACCAATCTTATTCAAAAATAAATAAAAATAATAAGGATTTAGAAGAATCCCTTTTTTAATAGACTTTTACTACACCAATAACGTTTTGTTTAGGAAGCCATGTGTCTAATGGAGTTTTTTTAATGGTATCAATTTCTACCACTCCGTTTCCAAGATTTTTTTGAGTGGTATAAGTTTCCACTTTTCTGTTATCACTCATCAAGTATACTCTGTCCCCTTCAATTTTTTTTAGTCTTTTTACAATTAGATTGTATTGGGGGTGGTATGCTACTACAATATCGTCAACCTTAAAGTCTTTTGTTTTAAGAACCATTATGTTCTGCCCATCTTGAAGTGTTGGTACCATGGAAGTTCCACTTACTGAAGCAGGCATGGATAACTGATCAGCTCCAAATTGAGACTCAAGAGTAACCTTTGTGGTGTAATTATACTTTCTTGCAATTGTGTTAATATCACTCTTTATACTATCTACGGTACTATTGTAATTGTCTATATCTTCCAGAATTTTGTTCTTTACTTCACCTTCCATCTGTGCCGATGGGCTGTTAAATGGAGATGACGTAAATGAAACTGTTGTGGTATCTATTGTGCCGTTAGTTTTAATGTTAACGCCTAAACTGTTAGCTTCGTAAGTTGAATAAAATACAGACGCTGCTATAACTCCTATTATAAGTATTCCTATTATTAACCCGGATTTTGATTTCAATCTATCACCGCTAAATTCCTTAAAATATTTTTTGTTGTAATAATATCTAATTGTCCCGGCGCTGATTCTGTGTCAATAGATGCAAAAGTGATAGGAGATCCAAAAATTGGAGCCACAATACGTGTGTATCTACCAATATCTCCCATAGCAATTCCAATTGTGTTTTGAACTTCAGATAGTACCTTAAGGACGGTTAAAGTGTCTTTTTTATTGTGAGGCATTACAGCAAATTTTGCTATATCCCCAATTTCTTTTTCTTTTTCCACCACGCCCAAAATCTCTTTAAATGAAGGAGTTTTTTTGAAATCATGGTATGATATTATTGTGGATTTTGAAGCTTTTATAACTTTCGATCTCAAATCTTCATCTGTACATAGTTCTATGTCCACTATATCTGCATATTTAGCAGCTTCTTTTAAAATAGAAGTTCTATCTTCTTCAGAACCCTTAAAAAACCCGCCTTCATTTGGTATTCTATTTGTAGCAATTAAAGGATAATTTATTTCTTTAATCAACTGCGTAATCTCATCTATATCTGGATTTTCAATTGCATCTATCCTAAACTCCAATATATCTGCACCTAAACTGATGGCTTTTTTTGCAGATTTTAATACAGATTCTGATTCCTTTTCAATTATGGGGGCGCAAATCATCGGTTTTTTAAACATCAAATACTACCTGTTTAGTTTATATTTTTTAATTATCATGGCTTTAATTATGAATATAATATGAGAGAACATGTTAATAATTTCATGTATTTTTGGAAGTTAACTTTATTTTCCTATTATTATTTAAGTCTTTATCACTGATTGACAGAATGTATTCGCAAATATATAAAAAGTAGTTAATTGAAATATAGCTTGTAGAGAATTACATTAAATATTATTAAAGGTGATCACTTGAAAGTAACTGCTATTGGCGCAGATATATCAATAAATGATGTTTCATGCAGCCATTCCCTTATCACAAATATAGAAAATGATATTCCTCAATTAATAGATATTGGGGCTCACAGTGCAGCTTTAACCAATATAACTGGAGATGACATAGTTATAGGTGCATTTGTACCTGATGATAAGCTTGAATCTGTAAATTCTGGAATAATAAATATACTAAGGAAAAATGCAGAAAATCTGGGAGATATTGAAGGAATCTCAGATAATCCTAACGATGCAGGAGAAGGTATCTCTTATGCAGAAGCCAAAATAAGGCAGGATAGATATCCTGATGCAATAATAGTGGCATTTGACACATATGGTGGCGAAGAAATCGTTGGTAAAGTGGCAGATTCAGTAATGAAAGCTGCAAAAGGTATGGATGATGTTAATGATATTGGAGGGGGCGGAGTTAATGGAACCCTCAAAATACCTGGTGTAGGTTACGTTTCAAACCAAACCGATGACCCTGTAGTTGTAGCAACAGTTGATAACATTGAGAGCATTGGAATTGTTGCAGGAGCTATGGTGGGTGCTGCAATTGGTGATCAGCATGTTCATCTTGTTAAAAGAGGAACACCGTCTTTTGTAATCCCTCGAGGGATTATAATGTCTGTTACTGCTTATATGAATGGAAATGTAATGGATTTAGCCGTGCCTTTATCAGAAAGGATGAGAATTTTAGGAGAAATGTAAAATATGATACTTCTTAACCATAATACAAGATGCATAGTGCAGGGAATAACAGGAAAGCAGGGATCTTTCCACACAGAGCAAATGCTCAATTATAACACAAAAATAGTTGCAGGAACTTCTCCAGGAAAAGGAGGGCAGAAATTCGGCTCTTTAAATGTTTATAACTCTGTAGAAGAAGCTAAAGAAGAATTAGATATCAATGCATCAATAATTTTTATCCCGGCACCATTTGCAAAGGATGCGGCATTTGAAGCAATATCACAGCTCGAACTTGTAATCATAATCACAGAACATATTCCGGTCCATGACTCCATGGAAATAGTAGAATATGCAAAAAGACATAATACAACAGTAATAGGCCCAAATACGCCAGGAATAATTTCTCCAGGTGTTGGAAAGCTGGGTATAATGCCTACGCACATATTTGATGAAGGAAACATTGGAATCGTGTCAAGAAGTGGAACACTCACCTATGAAGTTGCATATCAAATAACAAAAGCAGGAATGGGTCAAAGCACATGTTTAGGTATTGGGGGCGATCCCGTTGTGGGATTAGATTATGCAGATGTGCTTTCAAGGTTTGAAGATGATGATGGAACTGATGCAATAGTAATGATCGGTGAAATTGGTGGAAATGCAGAAGAAAAAGCTGCAGAATTCATATCTAAAAATATATCAAAACCAGTTATATCCTACATTGCAGGGGTCACCGCACCTCCCGGCAAACGAATGGGACATGCAGGGGCAATAATTGAAGGAGAAAGCGGAACTGCAAAAAGTAAAATGAATGCACTTAAAGATGCAGGTGTAAATGTAGCAAGCAGGCCCTCTGAAATTGTGGATATCATAAAAAACAAAATATAACGATATTTACAGAAATCATTAATTTTTAAAATAAAAAGCATAATCGTGAGAATTATGGTAAATGAAAGAGAAATAATTGATAAACTAATAAATGGCGATATTAAACTTCATGAAATTGAAAAATACGCTGAAAACATTGATGAAGCCCTAACAATTAGAAGAAAGTTTGCAGAAGAAATCAGCAACACAGAGCTTAAAAACATATCCAATTACTCTATTAACATGGAATTAGCCTCTAAAAAGAACATTGAAAATCCTATAGGTGTAATACAAATACCATTAGGTATTGCAGGTCCCTTAAAAGTCAATGGAGACCATGCAAACGGAAAATTCTATGTTCCTCTTGCAACATCAGAAGGAGCACTTTTAGCATCTATAAACAGAGGATTTTCAGTTATATCTGCATCTGGAGGAGTCACAACTAAAATACTTGACGATAAAATGACCCGAGCTCCGGTTTTAAAAGCTAAATCAGTAACTGATGCGATTCAAATCAAATCATGGATCAATAATAACTTCCAGGAACTTAAAGAAGCAGCAGAAACCACCACAAGACATGGAAAACTTATAAAAATAGATCCAATCATGGTAATTGGAAAATACATTTACCCAAGATTTGTTTTCACCACTGGAGACAGTATGGGAATGAACATGGTCACAATAGCCACTGAAACTGCTTTAAACCTTTTAAACACTAAAACTGGTGTTCACGTTGTTGCATTAAGTGGAAACGTATGTGTTGATAAAAAACCATCCTCATTGAACTTCATTGAAGGAAGAGGAAAGAGTATCACTGCAGAATTAGTTGTTCCAAAGGATATAGTTAAAAACAAACTTAAAACAACTCCAGAATCCATAGTTGAAGTTAACACGGCTAAAAACCTAATTGGTTCTGCAATTTCAGGAAGTATGGGATTCAATGCACAATATGCAAACATGATAGGTGCCATATTTTTAGCAACGGGACAGGATGAAGCTCATATAGTTGAAGGAAGTTTAGGCATAACCACTGCCATGGTTGAAGAAAATGGAGACCTTTATTTTGCAGTTACACTACCTGACGTGCCGTTAGCTACTTTTGGCGGTGGAACAAGCCTTGAAACAGCTCGTGAATGCCTGGAAATAATGGATTGTTATGGAAATGGAAAGGTTAAAAAGTTTGCTGAAATCGTTGCAGGAACAGTTCTTGCTGGGGAGCTTTCATTGATGGGTGCTTTGGCTGCAGGGCATCTTGCAAGGGCGCATAAAGATTTGGGAAGAGCTTAAGTTTATTTTTAATGTTTTATGGAGAAAAATAAGAAATGAATATAAGAGAATTCATTGAAGAATACCTTAAAATGAGCAGATATGTTGCACTGGGTACTTTAGACGGAATACTGGCAGTTATGGGTGTAACCCTCGCTGCAAGCGGTGTAGCTGCTGCAAGCGGTGCAGATATCTCAAATTATGTCATAGGACTTACAGGATTAAGCGGAGGAATAGCTCTGGCAATGTCCAATGCATTTGGCTCATTTATCGGTGAACGTGCAGAAGAATCACGAACACTCAGAGAACTTGAAGAAAAAATGATGCTGAGTGAAGGGGAACTTGATGACACTCTCATTCATAAACAAGCCAAAAGAAGAATATACATGAGCATGTTTACCCATGGGTTTTCAAGTTTCATAGGTTCATTTGTGCCAGTAGTTCCATTTTTATTAATTGCAGATAGATTAACAGCTTTAATAACTACATTAGTTGCCTGTTTTATTGCATTAATTATGCTGGGAATATATCTGGGTAAAGTCTCCCGAGAAAGTCTGATAAAAACAAGCATTGAAATTGTAGCTATAGGTGTACTTATCAGTGTTATATCTTTCTTAATTGGGGGAAGTCATTAAAATAAAGTTAAAAATGAACTTTAAAAATTAAAATTTCTATTTTTAATCAATATCAATGCCATACACTTTTTTTACAGTTTCAACATGGATTTTATAAGCATCATCTTCAGTCATTGTTTCATTCCTTAAAAGTTCATTGGTACGTCTTGGAACTGTTTTTGGACCGAGAACTGCACCTGGACGACTTTTCATATCCAGATAATCTGTTTCCATCAAAAAACCATTTCCTTTTTTTAAACCTTTGGTAACAACATCTCTTGTTGCAATTAAAGAGGGTGTTAAACTATGGTTCTCTTCTTTATTGACTAATGGGCCCGAAAAATGTTTTATAACTTTATATCTGGCTAAACCGGCTTTATCTGCTATTTCTGCAAATTCTAAAAATTGTTCTTCAGCAGCACTTTCTGTGTGGAGCTGTATGGCACAATCAGCATCTGCTGCAAGTTCCATTGCATATAAAATAAGATTATTATGTATTTGAAGCTCTTCAGGAGAAACTTCATAATGTGGCCGTCCAATTTCACCAATTCCAATGGCTTTGCCTTCTGTAATTAACATTTGCGCAGTTTTAAATGCATCTTTCATCATTTGTTCTGCTTTTTTAAGTTTTATCCCTTCTTTTATGAGTCTTGAAAGTTCTGCTGGATGGGCACCCACAACAGCAAAAGCACGTACATCTGTATTTTCATTTATTTCATTTACATATTTAATAACAAGTTCCATTGCATCTTTGAAGCTGCATGATTTCCCCACTGTCCATGTTGGCTTGTTGGGAATGATCATCACATTTCCGCCAGCTCTCCGGAATTTTTTTGCAACCTCCAGTGGTCCTTCGCCATTAATAGGATCAACATGTATATGATTGTCTGTTATTATGATATTTTCCATTGAATTACCTCAAATTAAATTTATGATAATATTCTATTGTTTAAAATATTTAATCTGAACTTAATTAATTCAAAATAAAATTAAGAAAAATAATAATAATGAAATTAATAGTTTTAAACTTTTTAAGGGCTTATCCGGAGTATCCTTTATCTTTGGCATTGATGCGACCATCGCCTCCGCATGCTTCACATGTAAACTTACCTACGCCATTACATGATTGACAAACACTATTTCCATCTTTACCTGTTCCATTACAGAGTGCACATAACTCCTTACCTGAACCATTACAAACAGGACATATTGTTCCTTGAGCATTTGCAGTACTATTACTCTTTTGAGTCATATTGCCTGAAATATTAGAACTCCCATTTGACATGTTTAATTTAATGTCTGTTGATGGTTGAAAAACAATATAACCTACAATGGCAATTATTAATATTATTACAACTATTAATCCTATATTTCTGGTTTTATCATCCATTACTTCACATCCATTAAATATAGTAACTGTTTTGACGACTAAAAATATATTATTTGTTATTTAAATTTTATAGAAAGAATAATAAATAGAAAAAATAAATATATTATTGATCTATAAATTTATCCTATTACTAATTTTTATTTAAAATTTATATCAATATTTAAATTAGATTTGATCTAATGCCTTTTTAAAAACATCAAATGGAGGATTAATATCTGTCCATATTTTAAATGATGCCATGCCCTGATAAATCAACATTTTAATTCCAGATAATGGTATTGCTCCAGCTTTTTGAGCCTCAACTAATAATCCTGTTTTAAGAGGATTATAAACAAGATCATTTACAACCAGATTTTCATGCATCATATTGGACTTAACTAATGGCTCTTGATCAATATTAGGATACATCCCAATAGGGGTGGTATTTATTAGAATATCTGCATTTAAAAGATGATTTTCAAGCTTTTTACCAAGACCAATACATTCCACATTTCCATCAAGCTTTTCAATAATATCTTTTTGAAGATCTAATGCATTTTCTGGAGTTCTATTTGCAATCACCAGCTTATCAGCACCATTTAATAATATTTGGAAAGAAACTGCCCGCGCTGCACCGCCTGCACCTAATACGACTATTTTTTTATTTTTAACACTTTTTATTTCTTCAATAGCATTTACAGCACCGATACCATCTGTATTATAACCTTTTGCATGATCACCAGTGAATTTTATGGTGTTTACTGCCCCAATAAGTTCTGCTGCAGTATCAAGTGAATCTAAATATTTTATTACATCTGTTTTGTGTGGGATTGTTACATTAAGTCCTTTTATATTTAAAGACTTTGCACCCATTATTGCAGTACTAAGCCTATTTTTATCCACTAAAAAGGGTATATAAACATAATCCATGTTTAAATATTTAAAAGCAGCATTATGCATTATGGGGGACATACTGTGTTCTACAGGGTTGCCTATTATTCCTACAACATTTGTTTTACCAGTTATCATGCTATCATCTAAATTAAATTATAGAATACTTTATATTTATTGATTAATTAAAGATTAATGGTAATTAATGAAATAAATTAATAAAAATAAAATAATTAAATCAATATGACTGAATAGTGACTTTGTGCAAAATCTTTGATTGCATATTCAGAATGTAATAAGCTTTATAAGGCTCAGCTCATGATTAAATCAGATTTAAACTTTTTAAATCACTTAAAAATGTTAGGGGAGATATAATGCCTGTAAAACAGAGGTTTGTTTTGGATACAACTGCATTTACAGATAATAAGCTTAGAGATGAATTTGGGGAAGGCCAACTGACAAATACTGCTAATTTTTTAATAGATTTAATTGCAGAATCAAGAATAAAGCTTAATATGAGCTGTCACATGCCTCCAATTACTTATAAAGAACTTGTAGATTATCTGGGAAGGTATGAATGTCCTGAAGAGGTGCTGGTAAAGGCTGAAACATGGATTGTAAAAAAATCTCCCAATAGATATGATACTAAAATACCCTCAGAAATATTCTATGAGTATGTGCAGGACATGAGAGAAAGAATGAACAAGGGCATGAGAATATCTGAGAATGCAATATGGGAGTCTGCTGCAGAGTCCATGGTAATGTTATCTAGAGGCGAAAAAAAGTCAGATATTGAATTAAATATTGTTGGAAATGCAATAAAAGACTTTAGAAAAAAATATCGGGCAGCTTTAAGGAAAGGAACTCTTGACAGCGCTCCTGATCTGGATGTTTTGCTTCTTGCCAAAGAATTAGGTGCAGGGGTTGTAGCAGCTGATGAAGGAATAAAAGTTTGGGCTGAAAGACTTGGACTAAGATTTTTAAGTGCTAAATCATTTCCAAAGATGGTAAATGAATATTTAAAGTATTATGAGTTGAAAAATCCTTAAAACTCAACCTTTTTTTAAAGATTAATCCCAAATTATTTTAAATAAATTTTATAAATACTTATGAGTATTGAAAAACTGTCATTTTCAAATTAATAACAAATAAAAAAATTTATTCTGATTGGACTGATTAAAATGGAAATATCAAGACCCCGAGGAACACGCGATTTTCTATCTAAGGAAATGAAACAGAGAAAACACGTAGAAAACACACTAAAAAAAGTATTCGAAAATTATGGGTATGGTGAAATAAAAACACCAATATTTGAAGATTTAACACTTTTTACTGAAAAATCAGGAGAAGCAATTAAAGAAGAAATATATCACTTTAAAGACAAGAAAAAAAGAGATTTAGCTCTTAGACCTGAGCTTACAGCTCCTGTCGCACGACTTTATCTTAATGAACTTCAAAAACATGTAAAACCAATAAAAATGTACTATTTTGGGAGTTGTTTTAGGTATGAACGGCCTCAAGCAGGTAGATTTAGGCAGTTCTGGCAATTAGGCTGTGAACTAATTGGAGGGAAATCTCCAGAAGCTGAAGCAGAAGTTATAACTATGGCTGCACACTGCCTTGACGAAATTGGCCTGAAAGATTACGAATTCCATATCGGAAGCTTAGGCATCATCAGAAGTCTATTAAACGACGCAGGCATTTCTGGGGAAGAACAGGGACAAATAATGGGTTTAGTAGATAAGGGTGATGTCGAGGAACTTCAAAAGTTTTTAAATAATATGGAAACTTCTGCATCACTTAAAGAAATTCTATTACAGCTAATTGAAATTAAGGGACATAATGAAGTGATAGATGAAGTTAAAAATATTATTAAAAATTGTGACGAGGCCTATAATGCATTAAATGACCTTGAAAACTTATTAAACCACCTTGAAGCATTTGGGTTTTCTAATTACATTGTAAATATGGGAATAGCACGTGGACTGGATTATTACACTGGAATTGTATTTGAAATTTATGTACATGGGCTGGGAGCACAAAAACAAATAAGTGGTGGAGGAACATATAATTTAATAGAAATATTTGGCGGTGAGCAAGTTGAATCCACTGGATTTGCATTTGGCTTTGACAGGGTTATGGAAGCCCTTAAAAAGCAAGATGTGGTGATTCCAGTTGAAAATAATGTAGATGTATTTGTTGCCCCATTTTCAGATGATATGAGGAAAGAATCATTTAAAATAACTCAAAATCTAAGAAGGAACGGAATTTCGGCAGATGTAGACCTTGCAAGGAAAAAAATCAAAAAAGTTTTAGCATATGCAGATAATTTAGGAGTTAAATATGTTGTTTTGGTTGGTGCAAGGGATATTGCAGATGGAAAAGTAGCTTTGAAGGATATGGAATCTGGAGATCAGGAATTAATCGATCTTGACAGATTATCTCAAGAATTAATGGATAAGATCCAGGGATGATTATTATGGATATTGGAGAATCTAATTTAAATTTCAGGCATAAAATAGGGGATCAGGACCTTATTATAGCCATAGCTCAAGATTATAAAAGCAATAAAGTTCTTATGGTGGCTTATATGAATCGTGAAGCTTTCCAAAAAACAGTAGAAACCAAAAAAGCCCATTATTGGAGTACGTCACGCCAAAAATTATGGCTTAAAGGTGAAAGCTCCGGAAACTTCCAAAATGTTAAAGAAATTTATGTTGACTGTGATGAAGATGCAGTCCTTATAAAAATCAGCCAAAAAGGCGGCGCTTGCCATGAAGGGTATGAATCATGTTTTTTCAGGAAACTGGAAAATAATAAGTTAGAGGTAGTTGGAAAAAAGGTTTTTAACCCTGATGAAGTTTATAAAAGCTAAATAAATAAAATTAATTAATTCAAGGAGTAGGAGAGAAAATAAATGAGAATAGTTCCAGATACCAGCGTAATTGTAGATGGGAGAATAACCAAAATAGTTCAAAAAGAAGAATTTAAGGGTTGTGAAGTTGTAATCCCTGAAGCAGTTGTATCTGAATTAGAAAATCAGGCTAACAGGGGAAGAGAAACAGGATTCAACGGTTTAGAAGAATTAAAGAACTTACAGAATTTATACAGTGAAGGTGCCATTGATTTAATTTATGTTGGGAAAAGACCAACACTAGAGCAGATATCTCTTGCAAGAGGCGGAGAAATAGATGCTATGATAAGAGATACGGCTCAAGATAATGAAGCAACATTAATAACAAGTGATAAAGTCCAGACAGAGGTTGCAAAGGCACAGGGACTTGATGTAATGTATATGCAACCTGAAATGCTGGAATATAAAGACCTGGAACTAACTAAATTTTTTGATGAAAATACAATGTCTGTCCATTTAAAGGAAGATGTAATTCCAATGGCCAAGAAAGGAACTCCTGGAAACATTAAACTTGTTAAAATAGGTTCTAAACCCATTAAATATCATCAAATAGAAAGTATGGCCCGAGAAATTGTAGAAAGAACAAAAAGTGATTTTAAAAGTTTTATTGAGATAGAAATGGAAGGCGCAACTGTTGTTCAATTTAGAGAATACAGGATATCCATTGCTAGACCTCCATTTTCTGATGGATTTGAAATAACTGTAGTGAGGCCAGTTGCAAAAGTATCTTTAAGTAATTACAGGCTTCCAGATAAACTTATTGAAAGATTAAGGGAAAGAGCAAAGGGAGTATTAATTGCAGGACCTCCTGGAGCCGGTAAAACCACATTTGCTCAAGCTATTGCAGAATTTTACAGCAGAGACTTAAATTCCGTTGTTAAAACAATGGAATCTCCAAGAGACCTTCAAGTTGGAGCAGAAATAACTCAGTATGCACCATTAGAACGTAGCATGGAAAAAACAGCAGATATACTGCTTTTAGTCCGTCCAGATTACACTATTTATGATGAATTAAGAAAAACAAGGGATTTCAGGATATTTGCAGACATGAGGCTTGCAGGAGTGGGAATGATAGGTGTTGTGCACGCCACAAGACCAATAGATGCAATTCAAAGAGTAATTGGAAGGGTAGAGCTTGGAATAATTCCCTCAATTGTTGATACAACCATATTCATTAATGAGGGGAATGTTGCAGCAGTCTACGATGTTTCTCTTACAGTAAAAGTTCCAAGCGGAATGTTAGAAGCGGATCTTGCAAGGCCAGTCATAGAAATCAAAGATTTTGACACAGGAGACCTTGTAAATGAAATTTACACATATGGTGAACAGACAATTGTTATGGAAGTTGGAGAAACTTCTTATGAAAAAACTCCTGTCCAAAAGATTGCAGAGCGCGAAATAATAAAAGAAATCAAAAAAACAGTTCCTAAAGCCCATATTGAAGTTGAAATGAAATCAGATAAACGTGCAACAGTTTGGATGGATGAAGAACACATCCCGCGATTAATTGGTAAAAAAGGAAAAACCATAGATGAAGTTGAAAAAAGAATAGGTATAAGCATAGGTGTTGAACCATTTAAAGCCCCTCAAATCGGGGAAAAATTTGGAGTTGATGTTGAAATTGCAGGAAATTATGTGGTTTTAAACTTTGGCAAAGACGCTATTGGCACACCATTTGATATTTTAGTGGATAAAGAATATTTATTTACAGCTACAGTTGGTAAAAAAGGAACAATTAAAATTAAAAAAGATATAGAACTTGCAACCATAATATTAGAAGCCCTTAAAAATGGAATAAACATTGAAGCAAGAATAAGGAATGAATAATCTATCTATTCATTTAAATTCTTTTTTTTAAAAATTAACTAATCAATAAAGCGATATTATGAAAATAGGAGTTTCAACATTAGCATTATTTCCTATGAATTTTGAGGAAATATTGAATTATCTAGAACAGATTAATGTGGAATATTGTGAAATAATAAAGGAATATCCATATGAATGTGTAGATTATAAGCTTGTAAATTCTTATAATTTTAAAACAAGTGTACATGCGCCTCTTTCTGATTTAAATATTGCATCTTTAAATGAAACCATAAGAAAAGCTTCAGTTAGGGAAGTGAAAGAATCAATGGATTTAGCTTCAAAAATTGGTTCAGATGTGGTGGTTGTGCATCCTGGACAAATGGCATTTTTAACACGGAAATTTAAAACCCAAATAATGGACATGGCTTTAAAATCACTATATGAATGCTCAAAATATGCTGAAGAGCTTGGATTAAAGATGAGTGTTGAAAACATGCCTGATATGGAATGTATGATCTGCAAAGACCTTGATGAGCTCCATGAATTAACTGGGAAGATAGATTCATCAATAACCCTTGATGTTGGACATGCACATAATATGGGATATTCTATCCATGAAATGCTTAAATATGATAATATAGGTCATATTCATCTAAGCGATAATGACGGCTCCTTTGATAATCATGATGCAATAGGCAGCAAAAATATTGACTTTAAAACACTTTTTAATGAGTTAAAAGGCATTAATTTTGATGGTGTATGTGTAATAGAAGTTAAAAAACGAGATGAGATTTTAAAAAGCCTTGATTATATAAAAAATTTAATTATTTAATGAAATGTATTTTTCAAGTTATATATTCTAATTTATTCTAACTGTAATTTACAATTATCATGTTTTAAGCCTTTAAATATCTTTAATTAATTATATTTGATTTATATTTTTAATCTCGTCTAATTTACGCATTTAAAAACGATAATTATTTATATTAATTAAGATAATTAACATTTAAAGATATATTGTTTAATTAACGGGGGTTTATTAATGGCGGATGAAAGAAATGTTTTTGTGGGTATTCTGGCAGTTATATTGGGATTGATTGTTATAACATTCCCTTTAATCAGTGTTTCAACATTAAATGTCCTTACAGGAATTGGTTTAATATTTGTAGGAATCTGGCTAATTGTTCAATGCATTACTATCTGGGAGAAGAATCCAGCTGCAGGAATATCTGACTTTATACTGGCTATTTTTGCTATACTGTTTGGAATAGTGTTTGTTGGGGATATAAAGCTATTTGAATTCTTCACATTCTTAGCACTTTATATTGTAGGATTCTTTATATTTTTAGTAGGATTAGTAACTATATTTTCAGGTAAAGGAATTAAAGGAAAAGCTGTTGGTATTATAGGAATCATATTCGGTGTTATATACATAATAATCGGTACTTACATGGGAAATCCTTTCTTTTTAGCTGCAATAATTGGTGCTTTCTTGATAATTGCAGGAATAATGGAACTTTTGGATATGTTCGGGGAAAATAAAGAATAAAAATCTAAAATTATCTCCTAATAATTTTATTTAGTTATTTTAAGTGGAATGTAGTGAAGGGAGAATAAATGCTGTCTGGAAAAAAGAATTTGGATAAAATGAAGAAATCTGAAAAGGATGAAACTATTACTACTACCACTACTTATGGAAGTAGATATTTCACTAAAAGCATTCCTAAATTTGAACTACCAGAAGAAGGAATGCCTGCAAGGGCTGCATACCAACTAATTCATGATGAACTAAATTTGGATGGTAATCCGTCGTTGAATTTAGCTAGTTTTGTTACAACATGGATGGAACCTGAAGCAGACATGCTTATCGCTGAAAGTATGGATAAAAACTTTGTGGATAATGATGAATATCCTCAAACACAGAAAATACAAACAAGAATAGTTAATATGCTTGCTAGATTGTTTAATTCTCCTAAAAACTGCCATTCTATTGGAACTGGAACTATTGGATCTTCAGAAGCCATTATGTTGGCTCTTTTAGCTCATAAATGGACATGGAAAAAGCGTAGAAAAGAGGAGAGTAAACCTTACAACAAACCCAACATTGTTATGGGGGCAGATGTCCATACAGTTTGGGAGAAGTTTGCCCTTTACTTTGATGTGGAATTGAAGCTTATACCTCTAAAGGATGATAATTATACGATATCAGCAGAGAATGTTGCAGCAGAAGTGGATGAAAACACAATTGCTGTAGGTGCAGTTGTAGGAACCACATTTACGGGACAAATGGATCCTGTAGGAGAAATTAATGATTTATTGATTGAAATTAAGGAAAGTAAAGGATGGGATATTCCTATTCATGTTGATGGTGCAAGTGGAGGGTTTATAATGCCTTTTATGTATCCTGATTTAGAATGGGATTTCAGGCTGGAACAGGTGAGATCAATCAATGTTTCTGGTCATAAATATGGGCTTGTATATCCTGGAATTGGCTGGTTAATCTTTAAAGATAAAAAAGACTTGCCTGAAGAACTTATATTCAACATAAACTATTTGGGAGGATCAATGCCCAATTATTCTTTGAACTTCTCTAAAGGTAGCAGCACAATCATAGCACAATATTACAACTTTATAAGGCTTGGATTTGATGGTTACAAGGATATTATGCAAAATATGTCTGTAAACGCACATTATCTTGCATATAAATTAAAAGAATCAGGAAAATTTGAGTTGATAAATAAAGATGTTGAATTTCCGTTGGTAGCTGTAACATTAAAAAACTCTGAATTTAGTGCGTTCCAACTTTCAGAAAAACTCCGAGAGAAAGGATGGATAATACCAGCATATACACTTCCTGCTAATGCACAGGATGTTACGGTCTTGCGTATGGTTATTAAAGAAAGTTTCAGCAGAGATATGGTGGATTTGCTCTTTGAAGACATAATGGGAGCATGTAAAAAGCTGGAAAAAGTATATGTAGAAGAACCAATGAAAGAAAAAGATCATTCCTTACTTTATTGAACTTATTTTAACTTAAACTTCTATTTTTCTTTGTTTAACTATTATATTTCAGTATACGTCTCTATACTGCTTAATTAAAATAAAAAAATATATTTTAACATTATTTTTATAGAAAAATTAATAAAATTTATCATATTTCATGATTGAATAATAGAAATATTTATTTATGCTAAAAGAATTAATTCTAAAGAGAGATTATTAACTCTACTTGTATTTAAATGGGGAATTTTTTCATGAAAATCGCAATAATTGGTGGAACAGGAGATCAAGGAATAGGATTAGCACTGCGGTTTGTAAAAGCCGGCGAAAAGGTTATAATTGGTTCAAGAGACATTAAAAAAGCTGAAAACACTGTTAACATGATCAAAAATATGTTAGATGGTGATGAAGTCAACAATGTTACTAGTGGAACAAACGAAGATGCAGCAAAAGAATGCGAAATAGCCGTATTAACAGTGCCTCTTCAAGCTCAAATGGCAACCCTTAGAAGTATAAAGGAGATGTTAGAAAATAAAATACTTATTGATGCAACAGTTCCTTTAGACGGATGCCTTGGGGGAAAACCAACCAGATACATTGATGTTTGGCAGGGTTCTGCTGCAGAAAGATCTTCAGAGTTCCTTAAGGACAAAAATGTAAAAGTAGTATCTGCATTCAATAATATAAGTGCTGCAAGCTTGATTAACGATGATTGCGAGGTTCAATGTGATTGCTTAATTTCAGGGGATGACTTAGACTCTAAAAAAGAAGCAATGATACTTGCAGAGAAAATTCCAGGAGTAAGGGCTATAGACTGCGGCCCTCTTGAAAGTGCAAGGATTGTAGAAAAGATTACTCCTCTTCTTATAAATCTTAATATTAAAAATAAAATAAAATTAGCAGGTTTAAGAATAACAGAATTAGATTAATCTTAAATTAAATTTAAAGGGAAGTAAAGATGAAATATATAAAAAAAACAGCTAAAGAAATAACAAAACATGCTCTTGCAGTTATTGATAAAATTGATGAAAAAGAAGTCTCTAATATGATAGATACAATTGTAGATTCTGATTGTGTCTTTATTGTAGGTACTGGAAGGTCTGAACTTGTTGGAAAAATGTTTGCAATGAGACTCATGCACCTGGGATTTACAGTTTATGTGGTGGGGGATGTTACAACCCCTGCAATTAAAGAAAAAGACTGTTTAATTGCAATATCTGGCTCTGGAGAAACTAAAACAGTTACACTTGCAGCAGAAACAGCAAAAGAAGTTAATGCCAATGTTGTGGGAATAACTGGAAATCCTGAATCCAGATTAAGGAAAAGTTTGGATGTAACCATAAATATAAAAAGTAAAACAAAAGTACCATGGAAATATTATACATCCAATGTTTTAAAGGGCGATTATGATGATTTGACTCCTATGGGAACTCTTTTTGAAGACAGTACTCATTTATTCCTTGATGGCCTTATAGCAGAGTTTATGGCTCATCTCGGTAAAAAGGAAATTGATCTAAAGAGGAGACATGCCATAATAGAAAAATAAAGGGTGATCATAATATTTCTTTATTTTTTTTATCCCTAAATTGGTTATTATAACATTATATTATTAATTTCATCATTTATTTTTAGTTTATCAGGTGGAAAAATGAATTCAGAGCTATCTGGAAAGTTAATAATTATCAAAGATAAAAAAGCAACCAAGCTGTATGAAAAAAGTCATTATGGAAACATGGCCCCTGAAGGGCTTCAGCTATCACTTATTGAAGCTGTTCATCTGGCTGAAAAAGGAAAATTAAACATTTTAAAAAAGGGAAAAACAATTTCATTAGATGAAATGTTTCAAATGCTCCGCAGGGAGGAATTAGAAACAAAATATCTTGTTTTCAGCGACCTTAGAAACAGAGGATATATAGTAAAAACAGGATTTAAATATGGCTCAGAATTCAGGCTTTATGAGAGAGGAAAATCACCAGGAAATGGTCACTCAGATTATCTGGTAAAAGTAGTATCAGAGGATTATGAGATTAAGGCATCTGATTTTTCAAGTTATGTGCGAGTAGCACACGGAGTTAACAAAAAGCTCCTTTTTGCAGTTGTTGATGAAGAAAATGACATTACTTATTATAATATAGAATGGACACGTCCATAAAACTGATTTTTTATTAGAATATCACCATTATTTATAAAATGAAAATGTAATGGTAAAATATAATCATTTTTATAAACATATATTCAATTTATCAGGTGATCAAGTGATAGATCCATGGAGTTCAGCCATAATCGATTATGAAAAACTAACCGAGCAATTTGGAATCAAACCATTTGAAGATTTCAAAAAAGACATAGAAAACCCTCATATTTTAATGAAAAGAGGCGTTATATTTGGTCAAAGAGATTATGGGCGAATAGTAAAGGCAATGAGAGAAAAAAAAGAATTTGCAGTTGTAAGTGGCATGATGCCTAGTGGTAAGATGCATATTGGCCACAAAATGATTGTAGACCAGCTGAACTGGTATCAAAAGAATGGGGCAGATATTTATATTCCAATAGCAGACATGGAAGCTTATTCTGCAAGGGGCGTTGATTTTGAAGATTCAAAGGAACTTGCAATCTTTGAATACATCACAAATTACATAGCACTGGGTCTGGACTTTGAAAAAGATAATATTGATGTATATTTACAGTCTGAAAATCAAATCGTTGTAGACCTTGCCTATATATTGTCAAAAAGGGTTAATTTCAATGAAATGAAGGCAATATATGGTTTCTCAGGGAGCGCAAACTTTGCACATATGTATGCTCCATTAATTCAGGTGGCAGATATTCTTCATCCTCAAATTAAAGAATGTGGCGGTCCAAAGCCAGTTGTGGTTCCAGTAGGGCCAGATCAAGACCCCCATATAAGACTAACCAGGGATGTTGCAGAACGATTTAAAAGCAAATATGGATTTATAACACCGTCTTCAACTTACCACAGGTTTATCACTGGACTTACAGGAGATAAAATGTCAAGTAGTAAACCTAAAACTGCCATATTTTTAAGTGATTCTCCTCAAACGGCTCAAAAAAAGGTTAAATCTGCTAAAACTGGTGGAAGAGAAAGTTTAGATGAGCAGCGTGAATTAGGAGGTATTCCGGAGGATTGCACAGTTTATGAACTGCTTTTATATCACTTAACTGGATCAGATGATGAACTTAAAGAAGTATATCATAACTGCAAAAACGGAAATATTATGTGTGGGGAATGCAAAAATAATGCATCAAGCATGATGAAAAACTTCTTTGAAGATTTTAACCAAAAAAGAGAAAAAGCAAAGAAAAAAGCTCAAAAAATTTTAGATAGGGAATCCAAATGTTAGACAAAAGATTTGATACAACAGGTACTGAATATGAAGGATTTTTAAATGGCATATACAAACGTAATGAAACTTTTTTAATTATATCTGCAGCAATATTCTTGTCCTCTCTTTTTGTAGGTTATTTATTCTCTGGAGTCATTGACTCATTTATGGCCAGCGTGCTTAAATCATTTAAGCAAAGCGTGAGCAAAGGTGAAATTAAACTTACAACCCTTTCTATATTTATGAATAACTTAAAAATTGCATTCTACATTTATGGTGGCGGAATAACGGCAGGATTATTAACAGTTTATTTCCTGGTTTTCAATGGAATTTTTATTGGATATGCCGCATCAAAATTTGCTCTTGGAGATTTTCTTATTTATACAGTGCCCCATGGAATATTTGAAGTTGTAGGCATTATAATAGCGGGTGCAGCAGGTTTCAGGCTTGCAAGTATGATTATTAATTTAATAAGGGATTTACTAAGAATGAAACGATACATGCCTATGGGAGATCAAATTAGTCAGGTATTAGATGTAAATTACCCTGAATTTAGAGAATCAGTAATCTTATTTGTAATTGCAATAGTTTTAATTCTTATTGGGGCAGTTATAGAGGCTAATTTTACTCTTGCATTGGGAAATTACATTAAAGGATCAATTTAGAACATTTTAAGCTTTTAAATTAAATAAAAAATCAATTAGATTTAAATTAATTACTTAAATATTTTTACAAAGGTGAAATAATGATAAAATGCATAACTTGTGGTGCAGAATATGACTTAAATGAAATAATATACACATGTCGTGAATGTGGCTCAGTTTTGGAAGTAATATGCGAGCCAGAAGTTTCTAAAGATATTTTTAATTGCAGAAAATCTACTATGTGGAAATATAAAGAATTCATGCCTGTAGATCCTGCTAAAATAGTTTCATTAGAAGAAGGTGGAACTCCTTTCTGTAAATGCGATAAACTTGGCAAAAAGCTGGGAATAGATCTTCATGTTAAAGTAGAAGGTTCAAACCCAACAGGAAGCTTTAAAGATAGAGGAATGAGTGTAGGAATAACAAAGGCCATTGAATTAGGTGTAGATACTGTGGGATGTGCATCAACTGGGAATACATCTGCATCACTTGCAGCTTATGCCGCAAGAGCAGGATTAAGATGTATAGTATTATTACCTTCTGGAAAGGTGGCTCTTGGTAAGCTTGCACAGGCTATGTTTCACGGTGCAGAAGTGTTATCAGTAAGGGGAAACTTTGATGAGGCCCTTGAAGCTATAACTGCGCTTGCACTTAAAGGTAAATTATATCTTTTAAATTCAGTAAATCCTTTTAGATTAGAAGGTCAAAAATCGATAGGATTTGAAATAGTGGATGATTTAGGATGGAAATCGCCAGATAGGATTATATTACCTGTTGGAAATGCAGGGAATATCTCAGCTATATGGAAAGGTGTTAAAGAATTCCATAAAGCCGGATTTATAGAAGATCTGCCTATGATGACTGGGATTCAAGCAGAAGGTGCTGCGCCTATTGTTAGGGCAATAAGGGATAACAAAGATGATATAATTCCATTTGAAAATCCTGAAACAGTTGCAACAGCAATAAGGATTGGAGCACCAGTCAGTGCTAAGAAAGCATTAGCAGCAATCTATGAATCTGACGGATTTGCAGAAACTGTAACTGATGAAGAGATTTTAAGCGCACAAAAATTACTTGCAAGAACTGAAGGAATAGGGGTTGAACCAGCGTCTGCAGCGTCCATTGCAGGCCTTATAAAGCTCGTAGAAAATGGTGAAATAGATAAAAATGAACAGATAGTATGTGTTGTTACTGGACATCTATTAAAAGACCCTAACACAGCAATAAATGCATGTGTAGAGCCTGTTGAAGTTAATGCAGATATTGAAGAGCTTTCTCGTATAATAGCTAAAGGATAACTGATTTCTCTTTAGATTTATTCTTGGAGAAATTCAACATTTCTACATATTCTATTTTTTTATGACTCTGTGAAAATCATATGATTTGCAACATGGTGTCTAAAAATCATATGGATCGCCTCCAAGTGACTAAAAATCATATAGTTTTTGGAAAAATTGGAGTAAAAAACGATAAATATATATAGGAGTATCTCAACAGTGTAATATAACAATTATACAAAAATGAGGTGATTAAATATGGAATTACCAATTGCTCCAATTGGAAGAATAATAAAAAACGCAGGTGCAGAAAGAGTCAGTGATGACGCAAGAGAAGCTTTAGCAAAAGCTCTTGAAGAAAAAGGGGAAAAAATAGCTTCAGAAGCTGTTAAACTCGCAAAACACGCTGGAAGAAAAACTGTAAAAGCATCTGATGTTGAATTAGCTGTTAAAAGGTTATAAACCTTTTACTTTCTTTTTATTTTATTTTTATGCAACTTTAAATTGTTTATTCTCTCTTATTTTAAATCAAAATTAATCTTTTTTATAGGAAATATTTATCAATCACTCATTTTAGAAAGTTTGATCAATAACCTTAAAAATATCTAAATAGATTAAATAATCAATCTTTAAACTAATCTGACGATTATATCATTATAAAATCGAATTATATCCTATTTGCTATCTTTTCAAAAGCCAAGATAAAGTATATATGCAATGATTTTATACAGTGTATATAACTAATTCTTTTAGTGTTTTTATTCAAAACTGTTTTAGAATTGGAATTCCACATTTTTAGTAATAACCGTTTAAAATCTCAGATTTTTGGTAGTTATGAAGAAATATTTATAATTTTAAGGATTATATAAATTGGAATTTACATTTTTAATGCTTTGAAAATTCTATTTGGCAACAACTTTATATATACAATAAGTTAAAACTAAGAGTATGCCGATGGATGGTATAAAAACCAGATGAAAAAGGAGGTAAATTCATGGCAAAAGCAATATATGTAAAATTTGACGTACCACAAGAGATAGCTGATAAAGCTGCTGAAGCTTTAGAAATAGCAAAAGATACTGGAAAGATAGGAAAAGGAACTAACGAAGTAACCAAAACAATAGAGAGAGGTAACGCGTTATTAGTACTTATAGCAGGGGATATTGATCCTCCAGAAATAGCAGCTCACTTACCTGTTTTAGCTGAAGAAAAAGAAACTCCGTATGTTTACATCCCAACAAAGGATGAATTAGGAGAAGCAGCAGGTTTAAATGTTGGTACAGCGTCTGCAGTTATAATTGATGCAGGTGAAGCTGAAGATTTAGTCAACGAAGTTGTTGAAAAAGTCGAAGAACTCAAAAAATAATTAATTTTTTTATGAAAGGCAATAGCCTTTCTCACTTTAACAATTCAGGGTGATTTATATGGCAGAAGCAACTCCTGCTGAAGTAATTGAAGTTCTTAAAAGAACTGGTATGACTGGCGAGGTCATGCAGGTAAAATGTAGAATACTCGATGGAAGAGACAAGGGAAGAATACTAACAAGAAACATTATGGGGCCAATTAGAGAAGGTGACATTTTAATGTTGCTGGATACAATTAGGGAAGCTAAAGAAATCCGTACTCCATAATTAAAAGGTGTTTAATATGAGAACATGTTCATTCTGCGGAGAAGAACTCCACGAAGGTACAGGAAAAATGTATGTAAAAAAAGATGGAACTGTATACTTCTTCTGCAGCAGCAAATGCGAAAAAAATAGAATTAAACTTGGACGAGTTCCAAGAAAGGTCAAGTGGGTAAAAGAATGATTGAAAGAAGTCTTGTAATGCTTAAACCTGATGCCGTACTAAGAAGGCTAATGGGGACAGTACTTACCCGATTTGAAGAACGCGGACTTAAGGTCGTAGCCGTAAAAATGATGAACATCTCCGAAGATCTTGCAAAAGAACACTACGGAGAACATGAAGAAAAACCATTTTTCAATGACCTTGTAAGTTACATTACATCTGGCCCAGTCCTTGCAACAGTGATTGAAGGCGATGAATGCATAAGTCTTATAAGGAAAATGGTTGGAGCTACAAATCCAAAAGAAGCAGATCTTGGAACTATAAGGGGCGATTATGCTCTTGAAACTGGTAGAAACATAATTCATGCATCAGATTCTTTAGAATCTGCAAAAAGGGAAATAGAACTATTTTTCAATGATTCTGAAATCTGTAACTACGATCTACCGGATGAAAGCTTGATATATGAATAAATTTTTCTTATCTTACTTTTTTAGGAAGGTTAAACATTGAAAATCAGATCACCAATAGTTTCTGTACTTGGACATGTAGACCATGGGAAAACTTCACTCTTAGATTATATTAGGGGAAGTGTCATTGCCCAAAAAGAAGCAGGGGGAATAACCCAGCATATTGGTGCAACAGAAATTCCTATGGAAGTCGTAGAGAACATTGGGGGAGATTTTCTAAAAAAATTAGATATTAAAGAATCACTTCCAGGACTTTTCTTTGTGGATACGCCTGGACACGAAGCATTCACCACTCTTCGTAAAAGAGGAGGGGCGCTTGCTGATCTGGCAATTTTAATTGTGGATATAAACGAAGGGTTCAAACCACAAACCTATGAAGCTCTTAATATCTTAAAAATGTATAAAACTCCTTTTATAGTTGCAGCCAATAAAATTGACAAAGCATATGGATGGCAACCATCAAAAGGCACTTCATTCTTAGAAACATTTTCTAAACAAGCTCCAAGTGTCCAGGAAAAAGTGGATATGGGGCTATACGAATTGGTGGGAATATTACACCAAGAAGGATTTGAATCTGAAAGATTTGATAGAATAAGCAATTTTGCAAAGCAAATAGCTATAATCCCTATAAGCGCAAAAACAGGTGAAGGATTACCGGAACTTTTAGCAATGCTTATGGGACTTGCACAACAATATTTAAAAGAGCAACTGAAGATAGAAGAAGATGCTCCCGCTAAAGGAACCATTCTTGAAGTAAAAGAGGAAGTAGGGCTGGGAGTTACAATAGATGCAGTGATTTATGATGGTATAATAGAAAAAAATGATACTATTGCTATTATGACAATGGACGATGTAATAACTACAAATATCAGGTCTCTTCTAAAGCCAAGACCTCTTGAAGAAATAAGAGAGTCTAAAAAAAGGTTCCAAAAGGTTGATGAAGTTGTTGCAGCTGCAGGTATCAAAATTGTAGCGCCCAATATTGAAAATGCAGTAGCAGGATCACCACTTCGTGTTGCAAGAGATGATCTTGCCAATGTCAAAGAAGAGATTTTAAAAGAAATCGAAGACATAAAAATAGATACTGATGAACTTGGAATTGTAGTAAAAGCAGATACATTAGGATCTCTTGAAGCACTTGTTAACCTGTTAAGAGGTATGGAAATTCCAATAAGGGCTGCAAATATTGGTGATGTCTCAAGAAGAGATGTTGTGGATGCAGGAATTGTCAAAAAGGAAGATCCTCTTTATGGTGTTATAGTAGCTTTCAATGTTAAAATACTCCCCTCAGCTGCCGAAGAAATAAAAGCGTCAGAAATTAAGCTTTTCTCTGCAAATGTTATATACAAATTAACTGAAGATTATCAGGAATGGATAGACGCTGCAGAGGAAAAAAAGAAAAAAGCTTATCTTGATGCCATAATCAAACCAGCTAAAATAAGAGTTATTCCAAAACTAATCTTTAGAAATAGTAAACCTGCTATAGTTGGTATTGAAGTCTTAGCAGGTACAATTAAGCAGGACTATGGACTTATAGGGAAAGATGGGTCAAAAGTTGGAAAAGTTGAAGGTATGCAGGATAAGGGAGACAACTTAAAATCAGTGCCAAGGGGCAAAAAAGTTGCCATGAGCATAAAAGATGCTATGTTCGGCAAGAATTTTGATGAAGGGGATGTTCTTTATGTGGATATACCTGAAAATCATTATAAAATCCTTGAATCAGAGCTTAAAAATAAGCTTTCTGAGGATGAATACGAAACATTTAATGAGATAGTGGAGATAAAAAGAAAGGGAGACCCTGACTGGGGAAAATATTAATACCTTTTGATTATGTTCCACTTTAAACTAATAATAAATATAATATAAAGGATAAAAAGACAATATATGGAGGAGATTTGATTGGCATTTAAATTAGTTATTTCAGAAGACAGTAAAAGTCACCAGGTTGAAGTTGACACAGCAAAGGACAAAAAATTAATTGGTTTGAAAATAGGGGATGAAATTGACGCTTCTTTAGTTGGTTTAGATGGTTACAAGCTTAAAATAACTGGCGGAAGCGATAAAAACGGATTTCCCATGAAAACAGATGTTGAAGGGCCAAGAAGGATAAAAAGTTTATTATCTAGCGGTCTTGGATTCAAACCAAAAAGAGATGGTCAAAGAAGAAGAAAAACCATTCGTGGAAACACAATATCTGTAGATATAGTTCAAATTAACACTATTGTTACAGAAAAAGGTGCTAAAAGTATAGATGAACTTTTAGGTGCCTCAGAAGCTGAAGAATAATTAAATGTCTTAAACGATGGGATTTAGGTGTAATTGTGAAAATACAATCTGAAATAAATATAGGGCTTGTAGGGCACGTGGACCACGGTAAAACTACATTAACAAAGGCTCTATCGGGCATATGGACTGATACTCATAGTGAAGAAACAAAAAGAGGAATTTCCATAAGATTGGGTTATGCGGACATAACTTTTAGAAAATGTACAGAATGCCCGGCCCCCCAATGTTATACAACAGCTCTTGTATGTGACAATTGCGGAGGAGAAACAGAAACCCTAAGAAGAGTTTCATTTGTAGACTCTCCAGGGCACGAAACACTCATGGCAACAATGCTGTCAGGCGCAGCAATAATGGATGGAGCAGTTTTAGTAATAGCTGCAAACGAGCCATGCCCACAACCACAAACAAAAGAGCACCTCATGGCACTGGACGTTATTGGAGTAAAAAATGTCATAGTGGTCCAAAATAAAATTGACATTGTATCCAAAGAAAGAGCCATAGAAAGCTACAATGAAATAAAAGAATTTGTAAAGGGCACATGTGCTGAAGAAGCACCAATAATACCAATATCAGCCCAACAAGGTGCAAATATAGATATCTTAATTGAAATGATTCAAGAAAGAATCGAGACACCTGAACGTTTAATAGACAAACCTGCAAGAATGTATGTTGCAAGATCATTTGACATAAACAAACCAGGATGTGCTCCTCAACAAATTTCTGGAGGAGTAATGGGCGGTTCCTTAATTCAGGGAAAACTGAAACTTGGGGATAAAATTGAAATCAAACCAGGTATTCAGATTAAAACCAAAGGAAAAACAGAATGGACAAGCTTAACCTCTGAAATAGTGGGTTTAAACACAGCCAGCGAACATGTTGAAGAAGTGAATCCTGGAGGACTCATAGGAGTAGGAACAAAACTTGACCCTGCACTAACCAAAGCAGATTCCCTATCAGGATCTGTTGCTGGAGAACCAGGAACACTACCGCCAATATTACACCAATTCACAATGAAAACACAACTTTTAGATAGGGTTGTAGGTACCAAAGAAGAAAAAGATGTTGAACCTATAAAATCATCAGAACTACTTATGATAAACATAGGAACTGCAACCACAATTGGTGTTGTATCAAGCGCCAGGAAAGACACAGCAGATGTAACTCTTAAATTGCCAGTTTGTGCCGAAACAGGTCAAAGAGTGGCTTTAAGCAGGCGTGTAGGTGCAAGATGGAGGTTGATTGGTTATGGTATCATCAAATAACGAGGCAGTGTTAGACGCAAATTTTTTATGATACCTGCTCAATTTCATGTTGATATATTAACTGAACTTGGGCAAATTATACCTAATTACAAATATTCAGTTCCATCATTTGTTATTGATGAACTGGAAAAAATAAAGAAAAGATCAAAGGGTAAAGATAAAATTGCAGCTTCAGTTGCCCTTAAAATAAGTGAATCTCCTGAAATTAATGTGATATCTGTTGATTTAAAAAGAAAAGAAAGGGTAGATGATGCTCTTCTGCGTATTTCAAAAGTTTTATGTACAAATGATATTGGACTTAAAAGAAGAGCAAGAAATAAGGGAATAACCGTTATATATTTACGCCAGAAGAAATATCTGGATGTTGACGGATATTTAGGCTTATAAATCATAATTAAAATCATTTAATAATATTAAATTATAATTTTTTGGAAAAATGAAATGACTATCACTTTTCATTTGCATATTTATTTAAAAAATGAAAAATAGATTAGTAAAAGTTTTGATCAACCGCTCAAAATTTATGATTTTGGCGCCACGAAACAGAGTTTCGTTGGCTTTTCTAAAAGGTTGGAGGAGTGATTATATGAATCTTTGGAAGGATTTAGAACCAGGACCATCAGTTCCAGAAGTGATATATGCAGTAATTGAAATACCAAAAGGATCAAGGAACAAATATGAGTATGATAAAGATATGGAAGCATTTGCACTTGATAGAGTGTTATACTCGCCATTTGTTTACCCTGCAGAATATGGGATAATTCCCCAAACACTTTATGATGACGGAGACCCTATGGACATCATGGTATTAATGGAACAACCAACATTCCCGGGATGTGTAATTGAAACACGACCAATTGGAATAATGAGAATGATTGACGGCGATGATAATGACGATAAAATATTAGGCGTACCTATTAATGATCCAAGATTCAAAGATATAAATGATATTGGGGATGTTCCAAGCCATCTTTTAGATGAAATCGCACATTTTTTCAAAGAATACAAGTATCTTGAAGGTAAAGTTACAGAAGTAAACGGATGGGAAAACGCCCAAAAAGCATTTGAGGCAATAAAACATTCTATAGAATTATATAAAAAAGAATAAACCGAAGAGGGGTTTAATGTATTTAATATCCAAAATTGAAGACACTGTTAGAGTTCCACCATCCATGTTTGAGGAGCCTTTAAAAGAGGTTGCATTCGATCTTTTAAATGAAAATTACGTTGGAAAAATCGATAAAAAAATGGGATTAATGGTTACAGTAAAAGAAGTTGAAGAAATTGGTGTAGGTAAAGTAATAATGGGTGATGGTGCAGCATATCATGATGTAACATTCACAGCTCTATTCTTTAAACCAGACTTACAAGAAATTGTAGAAGGCGAAGTAATTGAAATAACCGAATTTGGAGCATTTATCCGAATAGGTCCTATGGATGGTCTTGTGCACGTATCGCAAGTTACAGATGATTATATTAACTACGATGCAAAAAGAGGCGCTTTACTTGGAAAAGAATCCAAAAAGACACTTGAAGAAGGAAATAAGGTCCGTGCAAGGATTGTTGCATTAAGTCTGAAAGGAAAATCATCTAAAGAAACTAAAATAGGCCTTACTATGAGACAACCGGGTCTTGGAAGAGAAGAATGGATTGAAGAAGAGAAAAGGAAGAAGAAATAATGGTTACAAAAGCATGTACAAGATGTCATAGAATAATGGAAGATGATAGATGTGCAATATGTAATGTGCAATCCTCAAAAAACTGGAGCGGTTTTTTAATAATTGTCGAACCAGAAAAATCAGGTATTGCAGAAGAATTAGGCATAACTCTTCCTGGAGAATATGCTTTAAGAGTAAGATAAATAAAATTATAAAGATTTTCAGGTTAAGAGAGTGTTAATATTAAAAAAAGAAAGTCGAGAAGTTTTTAAAAAGCCATTTGGTAAACTCTACTCTGCTTTAGATGATATTGATAAATCTTATCTTGAAGATCATTTCATAATCTCTATTGGGGATGCAACAACAAAAAATCTTTTAGATGTGGGCATAATCCCTAAAATTGGCATTATTGATAATAAAATTGAAAGAAAAACTTCAAATCATAATATAAAATACGATGCAATCACATTAAACGCTGATAATCCGTCAGGGACCATAACAGATAGTCTACAGGCAACTATCAAAGAAGCATTGGACCTTACTTTGAAATCTAATGTTTTAATAGTTGTAAATGGTGAAGAGGATTTGGCAGTGATTCCCTGCGTATTGATGGCTCCAAAAAGCTCCATAATTTTATATGGGCAACCTGGAGAAGGAATTGTGGTTGTTAAAGTTGATAAATTAAAAGAAACAGCAAAAAAAATGCTGGATAATTTTAAGGTTGAGGAGGTTAAATAATGGAAATCGAAATAAGAGAAAAAATTGAGAATCCACTTTTAAACAGAACTGAAATACACTTTGACTGCATATATCAAGGAGAATCTACTCCAAAAGTATTAGATATTAAAAATAAGCTTGTAGCATTATTAGATGCTGATAAAAATCTTCTTGTAGTTGATAAAGTCTTACCTAACTTTGGTGAAGGTAAAGCTGACGGATATGCAAAAATATATGACTCCGAAGAGAATTTAAATGAAATTGAAACAGAACATGTTTTAGCTAAAAATAAAGAAACTCAAGAAGAAGAGGAAACATCGGAGGAAGAATAATGAAAAAATGTGACCTTTACGAAGTTAAAGATAACAAAATCATTAGAAAAAATCCTGAATGTGTCAGATGCTCACACGGTGTTTTCATGGCAGACCATGGAGACAGATATGCCTGTGGAAAATGCGGATACACAGAATGGAAAAACAAAGACTAATTTCATTTTTTTTACTAATTAAATATAGGTGAAAACCTTGAATTTAAGATCAGGACGGCTTAAAGGAAAGATGAGCAATGAAGCTGCATCTTTTACTTCTTCTTTAGAGTTTGATAAACGAATTTTTAATGCAGATGTTGAATTAAACATAGCACACACAACAATGCTTGCAAAAAAAGAGATAATAGACTCTAAAATTGCAGATAAAATTATAAATTCATTAAAAGAACTAAAAAAAGAAGGAATTGAAGCCCTTAAACTTGATCCATCTGTAGAAGATATTCACATGGCTGTTGAAAACTATGTGACCTCCAAAATAGGGGACGATGCCGGATTTATGCATACAGCTAAATCAAGGAACGATCAAGTAGCCACAGATCTTAGACTGATTTTAAAGGAAGAAATCAAAATAATAGGTAAATCTATACTTAATTTTATCCAAAAAATCATTAACATGGCAGATGAGCATAAAGAAACTGTTTTTATAGGATATACTCATTTACAACATGCTCAACCCACAACTTTTGCACATCACCTGCTTGCATATGCCCATGCACTTAAAAGAGATTATGAAAGGCTTATGGATGCATATAAAAGGGTGGATATGAATCCTCTGGGATCAGCAGCCATGACCACAACCAGTTTCAATATAGATAGGGAAATGACAACTGAAATTCTGGGATTCAGTCAAATTATGGAAAATTCCATGGATGCAGTAAGTTCAAGGGATTTTATAGCAGAAACTGTATTTACACTTACAATGCTTGCTTCAAACTTGAGTAAAATTTGTGAAGAGCTTATAATATGGAGTACATTTGAATTTAGGGTTGTAGAGATTGGTTATGAATATTCATCAACATCATCTATAATGCCTCAAAAAAAGAATCCAGATGTAGCTGAAATAGCAAGAGCTAAGAGTGCAATTTTAACTGGAGAATTAATGACCATATTAACAATTTTAAAAGCATTACCCTACAGCTATAATCGTGATTTACAGGAAGTAACTCCCCATCTATGGAATTCTGTAGATAATGCAAAAGAAATGCTAAGCATTATGCAGGGAATGTTACCTGCAATTGAAGTTAATAAAGAACGTGCAGCAGAACTTGCAAAATCGAATTTTGCAACTGCAACTGAACTAGCAGATATACTGGTTCGTGAAAAAAACATGCCTTTTAGAACTGCCCATAAGATCGTTGGAAGAATGGTCACAGAAGCACTGGAGAACGATGTTTCACTTCAAGATATTGACTCTATTTTTTTAGATAACGTGGCACAAGAAGTCATGGGTAAACCCCTTAATCTAAATGATAAACTCATAAAAAAAGCTTTAGATCCATATCAAAACATTAAATCAAGAACAGTAATAGGTGGATCATCTCCTGAAGCCGTGAAAAAAGCTATTTTAAATTTAAAATCATTTTTAGATTATGAAAATAAAAAATAAAGCTTTTTTTCCATTAATTTTTATTCATTTTATTTTTAAAATATAATTTACTTCTTTTAGTTTTTAATCAAAACAAAATAGTTTAGAATTAGTGTTTAATTGTCATAAATTTTATATATGATCTATTACAAAACATAATAGACATGAAGAGTGATTCAACACCCCAATTATTGGGAGTACTGGCCATAGTAATAGGTATTTTAATGATAATATATCCGCTGCTAGTAGGATACCTTGCTGGAATTTTCCTTATAGCCTACGGAATATTAGAAGTCATTAAATAATTCAGGGAACCCTAAATTTTTAATTTTTATTTATATTAATTTTAAATAGTTTTCATTATCATTTCAAGAGCCTCGCCAGGCTCTAAAATCCCTGCCCTTGTCTCCCTTAAAACTCTTTGAATAGAAAACTTACGCATATGAGGATATTTCTTATGTACCTCAGTAAGTAAAGGGCAACCATAACCACCTTTTTTAAAAATACCGTATTTAGAAACTAAACTTTTAATTTCACCCTTGCTAACAGAAAACATTGCAGGTAAGTTTATTTTAAAAATATTCTCATCCACTACAACTGACTGAGCTCCAGTTGATAAAAGATCTCCATAAATCAAAAATGGAACATTATTCTTTTTGGTATAATCTAAAACAGCTTCTTTAATCACTTTAGAACATCTGCCACACGGATGAAACCTCCCATCAAGAGAGTCCTTAATAATGTCCTCCATATCTACATTTACATACGTATGATGGACATCAAGTTTATGAGACAGTGTTTCTACATTATTCTGGAAATATTTAGGAAGAATTATGTTTCCAGGATTTACAGTAACTGCAACTGGGTTAAAACCCATAATTTTAGCAACTATAAGAGAAAAACTGCTATCAACACCACCAGACAATGCAACAACTGCTTTATGGGTCTTTGATTCTTCAATATCATCAAAATTTTTTAAAATAGCTTCAAAATCATAAATATTTTCAATTCTCTGATTTAACAAGTTGCAAAGGTTCTCTAAAAGTTTTAGGTCATTTGAACTGACATTTTTTAACATTTCTTTTAAATGTTTGTGGGTCAATTTCATTTTATATTCTTTAAGTAAAATATCAGTGTAGGCTTCTACATGAATCGAGTTTATATTCAGCTCTTCTTTAAGTTTTCCAACAACCCAACCACCCTTTCCGATAACCACGGATTTTTCAGGCCGGTCTGAAGTTATAATAAGCAAACTTCTATTATTTTCATTAAAAATAATCTTTTTAATATCAGGCGTCACTTTTTGGTGGCCAATTTCTTTTCTTATCCTACAGATATGGTTTATTATGTCTTCTGTATCGAATTTCAATTTTATTCCTCTTTATTGGGTACTAATTTCAATGTATTTGTATGATAGGGGAATTCAGCAATTTCACCAATGGGATAACCATTTTTCCCGAGTTCATCTTTAACTAAATTCATATATTCCTCTTTTTGGGGAATAGTGGCAATTGAAAGGGACGGTGCAAAGACAGATGCCTTAAAACCATGACTCCTTGCAATATCTGTAGCTATTTTATTTACACAATATGCATCATTTAGAAGTTTTCCAGTTACAATTGCATCAGGATTAATGTATTGGACAGGACAACCCTCTCTAAGTTTATAATTAGCTTCACCAACCCGTTTCATGCTAATATCATAATATTTAGATACTTTATCCACATCTTCATAGCGAATTCTTATTAAAGGCCTTAAAAAAAGCACACCTTCGCCAGCAATTCTTCCAGGAACTGGCGCAAGCTCCATATTATCAAAGGATAATCCATATTTGTTTAAATATTCCATTATTGGCCCGGATATTCTTTCAGTGGCAGTATCACCAGTTGCTATAACTTCTATGTTATTTTCTTTGGCGATTTTAAGGCATTCTGCCTTCATAATATCCTTACAAATCCGGCAAACATTCTTTCCTTTAGAATTTATAACCCTTCGTTTAATTTCATCTCCAATATAATGGAATTTAAGAGGAATATTTAATGATTCTGCAATTTTGGATGCTTCTTCTTTATGCAATTTCCAGCTCCAATCATGATAAAAATGCACACAAAGTTCTACATTAAGATCCAACTCTTTTAAGAGTGAAACTGCTGTAGCGCTGTCATTTCCTCCAGATAGCATCATAATGATTTTTTTATCCTTAACAAACTTTTTTATGTTATGCTTAAGTTCAGGGAAGTCCTTTAACTTTCTTTTATTCTGTGTAAACTCTGAAAAGATCACGGTATCATCTTGGTATGTTTTATAAAAAATATGAGATTTTATATTGATTGTTAAATTATGATATTGTTTTTGTTGATTTATAAAATAAAGACTCTAAATATGATATCAAATATGATAAAAAATTGTTCATTACAAAATTTATTTAACTTGGAAAACACCACTAAAATATAGGGATAGATTATGCCAATTTTTAACAATTCAGGAAGAGAAAAAATGCAAAATTTAAGAAACATTTTCACAGGATCAGATGACTCTGAAATTAATGAAAACTCAAATAATAAAGAAAATGTTACAATAGGCCTTAAATATAAAAAAGGCAGTAAATCTCCTGTAATTGGTAAAAAACCCCAAATTCGCTCAAATACAATTATTTATGACGATGTTGAAATTGGGGATAATTTTAAAACTGGACACAATGTCTTAATCAGGGAAAAAACTAAGATAGGTGACAATACACTTATTGGAACTAATACAGTAATTGAAGGAAACTGCACCATCGGAAGCAACGTAAGCATACAATCAAATGTTTATATCCCCACAAAAACAGTAATAGAAGATTACGTGTTTATAGGGCCATGTGCATGTTTTACTAATGATAGATATCCTGTAAGAATTGATTTCAAGCTTAAAGGGCCGATAATTAGAAGAGGAGCTTCTATTGGTGCAAACTCAACTTTCTTATCTGATATGGAAATAGGTGAAGGTGCAATGATTGCAGCAGGCGCCATTGTTACAGGGGACGTACCATCATATTATCTGGCAATAGGTGCTCCAGCCAGAATTAAACCACTTCCAAAGCATCTTAAAACACTTAACAAAATATAACTCCTTTTTATTCTTTAATTTTTTTAGATATGTTTTTGTTTTAAATATGCCATTTCATGGCGTTAAAACAGCCTTATTCTCATAATAATTAAAAATAAATCATTCTCTATGGGTTTAAGACTTAAATAAAGATAAAAATAAAGATAATCAATATATTATTACATTAAAAACGTTATTTGGACATTTTTTTTAAGATGAAAGGTTAAATTTGAAGTTGATTTCATTTTTCAAATTGTACATGATTTTAAAATATGATAATCAATTTTAATTAGAACCACCAAGAGGAACTAAAAGTGACTCAAGGCACATATCTTATAATGGATTTAGTTGAAGTCACAATCAAGATAAGCATTATAAATAAGCTATAAAATCGACAAATTTATATACTATGGGGTACTGATAATGAATTGAGGTGATATGTATGGCTGAATTACCAGTTGCTCCAGTTGGAAGAATCATAAAAAATGCTGGTGCACCAAGAATAAGTGACGACGCAAGAGACGAACTAACAAAAGTTCTCGAAGAAATGGGTGAAGGAATAGCTTCAGAAGCTGTTAAACTTGCAAGACACGCCGGTAGAAAAACCGTAAAAGCATCAGACATAGAATTAGCTGTTAAAAATTTATAACAGCGCACTTTTTTCTTTTTTATTTTTAAATTCAAATATCTATAATCAAAATAGGCCTTTTTAATCGACTAAAAAATGATTTAAAGGATGTTATTAACACATTTTTTAATTAAGCACTGTTATTTTAGACCTAAACTATATTAAAATTAAAATGTGTATTATTTTTAGCCAATAATGGCTAATTCTCCTGCAGTGGTGATTTTAAGTTCATCATGTGCAATGAAGCCCATTTCTCTTAATTCTCTTATATGGTTGTAGGTCATGCCTCTGCTTATACCTACTTTTATTGAAAGATTTTTTACAGAACTTTCACCTTTTTCAAGCTCTTCTAAGATTATTCTTTTAGTTTTCGAAATTCCAAAGTTCAATATGGGAAGATCAATTATTTCACTGTCTTCTTCTGTTACATAAACAATTCTTTCAACATCACTGTGCCGGGCATAGCAGCCAAAGAGAGCTCCAAGAGCCTGAGGCTTCCTGCCACCGCTAACATTCACTATAACCTTTCTGCCATGGGCACATTCTTCATCAATGATATCTGCAGTGTCATTAGCAATCATCACAACATTATAAAGGCTTGTGAATTTGCTTTCTATTGTTATAACTTTTCCAATGGTTTCTTTAAGTATTCTTTCAGCTTCAACCACCTTTTCATTCGCATCTTCTTCCCGTAAAAGAATAATCTTTTTAGGGGCAAATTGAGTGATGCAGAACATTACAGGTTCTAATTTATAAATTGTAGAGATTAATGTATAATCCATTATTCACACCAGTTTCAATAGAATAAATCAAACTATTTGTTGATTAAATGTATTTTTGTATCCTATTTATATTTCTTTTTAATTAATCACCTACTCTTTACTGGTTTTGGATTTAAATAGGCTTAGATAACATTGAATTGTGAATATAAAAACTATCTTATATATATTTAATATATTCTTACATGTATATTTGTACATTAATACATATAAAACATATACATTTAAATATAAGTACAATACAGTTATAGTACAAGGGAATATAAAAAAAATGATTGGATGTGAACATAAAATGTTTTGTAAAGAATGCGGGTCTGAAATAAATGATAAAGCAGTTATATGTCCTTCATGTGGTGTGCCTGTTGGGAATATAGATGTGCTAAAAAAACCAGGTATAAGCCGTGGCTGGGCTGCGGTGGCAAGTCTTTTAATTGTCGGTTTGGGTCAAATACTTCAAGGACGTGTGGGACGTGGCGTGGCATGGCTAATTGGAAGTATAATAATAAGCATAGCAACAATGGGTATTGCTGCCCCTATCATGTGGATTGCAAGTGCTATTGATGCATATAAGTATGAAGCATATGATATCACTTGAAATTAAGGTTAGTTTCCATTTTTTATAGAAAAGTAAAAATATATAAGGACATGTATGGATTTAGGGGCGAATGGCAGTTATAATGGATTAGCTGTATTATCATATGGCGATAAAATAACAAAATATATATTATCATATAGTTAAGTAATAAACAGAGGCATAAAGAAAAATGAGATTAAAAATCAGCTTATCATCATCGAAGAGTAATTATTTGATCCCTTTTAATTATAATCATATTTTATCTGCTATTATTTATCGTAAGATTGCAGACCTTGATTTAGCAGCTAAACTTCATTTTTCTAATGATTTTAAGTTTTTTACTTTTTCACAGATTTATGTTCCACAATTCAAGCTCACTAAAAGAGGTGTTCTTTCAAGGGATGGCAAATTAGAGTTTTATATTAGTTCTCCAAACGATGATTTAATAAAAAGTCTGGTTGAAGGCCATCTTGAAAATTCTGAAGTTGATTTTAAAGGCGATAAATTGCTGGTGGAAGAGATTGAGCTATTAAAAAGCCCCATATTTAGTGAATGCATGAAAATGAAAACCATGTCGCCAGTTATAGCTAGAATAAAGCGTGAAATTGATGGAAAACTCAAGATATGGGATTTAGGGCCTGGAGACGAGCGATTCTATGAAAGCGTTCAGAAAAATTTGATTAATAAGTATGTTAAGTTTTATGGCGATTTTGACGGTGATAATTGGGTTAGGATAAGGCCAGATATGAAGACAGCTCGAAGGCGCAGGATTGATATTAAAGGGAATTTTCATAGAGGTTTTATGATGAATTTTGAGATTGAAGCAGATTTGAGGCTTTTGGAGTTTGCTTATGATTGTGGGCTTGGTGAGAAGAATAGTATGGGTTTTGGAATGGTTGAACGTGCATTATAACAAAATTCTGGAAATGGAATGTATTTTTAAAAAAGGCTGAAATTAAGTATCAGGTGAAAAGATGAAAATTGAAATACCCATGTTTCATGATGTATGGATGGATAATGGTGTTGAACATCTTTATAGAATTTTAAAGGAATCAGATGGTGTAAAAACTAATTTATTAAGCAATAAATTTGAATTTGAGATTATAGATAAGGAAAATTTTCTAAAAAGTTTTGTTAAAAAAATAGAAGAGAAAAGGGATTCTGTAATATTCATTGAAGAAAAAAATGAAACGACTAATGAAAAAAGAAATCTAAAAAAGGACTTTGTGCTCATACAATATGGAAAAAAGGTAGATGGAAGAAATGTACTAAAAGAAAAAATTTATTTAAATCCTGAAGAAAGAATAAATGAAATTTTTGATATTATAAATGAAAATGGGAATAATAAATGCATAATATGTGGTAAAAACTACAAAAAAAGAGTAGATAATTTAAAACAAGCAGTATATCCGCTAGTAACTAAAATTAAAAGTTTGAATGGAATAAGATCAACAAGAGAACAATATGTGGAATTATGTCCTTTATGTTATTTAATTGGGACATTGGAATGGTGTGATGAAGGCATTATTTATAGAGTATTTCCTAAATCTCACTCTTTTGTTCTTTTACCAAAAGTATATGATTTTAAGACTCTTTATGAGTCAAAATCAAAATGGATAAACACAGTTCTGAGTGGCGAGAGATTCTCAAATATTAAAGTTTCAAAAAATAATTATGAAGAAGTTGAATGGACTTCTAGCGAATATAGTACTCTCCTCTGTTTTTTTGAAAAATTTTTGAATTGGGTTTGTTTAGAAGATGAAGGTTTAATGAGCTTCGAAAGTGCTAAGAGTGAAGTTTGCGAAGATTGGGTATATATGAGTATACCGTGGGGAATGGTTAAAAATATAAAATTTGAAGACTTAGATATTGAAAATGAGGTTATGGGTATTATTTATGAGCTAATAAAAGATGAAAAATATGTTTATGGAGATTTTATTAAAAAAATTTTGTATTTTAGAAAAACACCTAATGGTACAACAATTGATAATGATCTTACAAATCAAACTAGAGAAAATCTTTCAAAATATTTTTTAATGGATGACTTTAATAAATTTTCTAATACGTTTATTCCAAGAAAAAAAGGAAGAATATCCATCAATAAAGAATCAAGGGGTGTATTGGAGAATTTGGTTTATTTATGGAGGTTGCAAAAAATGGGCTTTGAAAAGGAGGATTTAGAAACTATAAAAAGTGTAGGAAATATCGTAGCAGAGGTTTCAACAAAGAGCATAGGTCTTTTATATAGATTAGACAAGGCACGATCAATTGAAGAATTTTGGAATTCTTTAAGGGAAATATCCCGAAAAATGATTTCATTAGAAAAACCAGTTAAAGCAAAAAGCATAAATGGACTAATAGAAATGATGAACGAAAAAAGGGAAAATTGGGAAGAAATTAAGAATTTGTTAGTTATTTACAGTTGTATGTATTATTATATAAAAACTTTATAATGGGGCAGATAATATGAAAAGTCTAAAAGGAATAAGTGTAGTTTGGCTAACTAAAACAGATTTAACAAATTTAAATGCAGGAGAAGGAGAAGAGAGTTTTATAGATGTAAAAAAATACAAAATTGGTAGAGAAGAATATCCATATGTAAGTGGACAAGCCATGCGGTTCTATATTAAAGAAGCTATTAGAAGAAATTTGGAAAATGACTCAATGTGTATTCCTAATTCTGAAGGGATCCCTGTATGTCTTCAGGAGATTAACAAGTTAGAAGAATACGATGATAAGTGGAAATCTGCCTTAAAAGGATGCTTGAGTTGTGATTTATTTGGATTTATGAAACCTATCGGATCACAAGGTTCAATAACTAGAGTATCGCCCGTTAAAGTTGCTCCAGCTATAGGTTTGCTTCCTTTTGATGAAAACTCAACAATTGATTTTTTAACAAGAAAAGAGGGCATAAATGTTTCTAAAAAGCAAGGAGGTAAAATTGTAAATGTTGAAATTGGAACTAACATTTACAAGAGCGGAATTTCAGTAGATTTTCAAAGAGTTGGTGGCGAAGAAGACTGGAGCGAAGGCATCGTGAAAATGGATTATGCATTGAATGAGGAGGAAAGAAAAGAGAGAATTAAAAAAGTTATAGAATCATTGAGATATCTAACTGATTATTCAAAACAAGCTAGGCTACTTACAGATTTCACTCCAGATATCATTTGTATAGCTTTCCAAAATAAATATTCTCATAGACTTCAGAAATTATTTGAATTGAATAAGAATGAAGAATTGAATATTAGCAGATTAAACGAAATACTATCTGATGTTAAAGAATATAGCGATAATATAATATTTGGAATGATTTCAGGAGTAATTAATAACGAAGAATCTGTCAAAAAAGTTTTTGAAGATCATAATATTCCTGTAAAAACTCCAAATGAAGCTATTAATGATGCATTATCACAATTTTAAATGGTGAAAGCTTTGAAATGCTTAAGTTTTGAAATAGAAGGCATTTATTTTAATTGTTTCAGAAAACCAACTAGTACTTCTACTATTGTTAGTTATTCGATTCCGCCGTTTACGACTATACGAGGAGTATTATCAAATTGTTTAGGTCTAGGGCAATTCCCTAGGCATGAGGAGTATTTGTTACTTCAAGATGAAATAAAAATAGGTATTCAAAAAATAGCAATAAAAGGAATTTCAAAAGAACTATCTAAAATCCTAAAATTGAAGAAAACTGGCTCGGGATTTAGAAGAGTTTTTCCTTCTTCTCCTATGTTTAGAGAATTTTTAGTAAATCCGGAATATAAGGTTTATGTACTTGGTAACAATGAAAAAATCGAAGATATTTCTAAAAAACTTAAAAATCCGGAGAGGCCACTTTATTTAGGTCAATCTGATGATATGGTTGATATTACAAATATAAAAACAATAAAAACAGAAAAAACAGAGTCTAAGAAAATCCATAGTGTAGTTGAGGGTATTTATGAAAACTGTGAGATTGTAAAAATCCCCTATAAATTTGGAAATGATGGAAAATCATTACAAGAATTAACAATATCACTTCCTATGGGATATCCATTAATAATTGATGAAAAAGTTGAGTGTTACAAATGTGACGACGAATATATCACAGCATATTAGGAAAATAAGACTAATTAATTCTTCAATGTTCTATAACTATTTTTCAAGGGCTGAAATAATGCTAATTGCAAAATATAAGGGAAAAAATGGTAAAAATCATTATCAAACATTATATGGACATTCTATTGATTCTTTAAAAATTCTTTATCATTATTTTGAGAAAAATCATATTTCAATAAAACAGTTTTGCAAAAGATGGGATTTAAATTGTGGAAATTTTATGCAAAATTTATTCATTACAATTTATTTTCATGATATAGGCAAAGCTACAAAACAATTTCAAGATAATATTAAAATTGGTAAACATTCACAATATTATCCTCATTCTTTTTTTGCGTTCCCTATTTTTCTTAATTTTTACTTAAATGGAATTTTAAATTCTTTTTTAAAGGAAAATGATCCTATACTATTAGAATTTTGTTCAGTTTTAGGACATCATACACAGCTCCATAAGAATATTTATGAAGATATTTACAATGATGTAAATTATCAAGAGAATGAAATAATTTACTTTATTAATTCATTAAAGACGGTTTATAAAGAATTGAAATTTTATAATTTTTTTGAATTAGAAGAAAAAAGAATAAATGAATTAAATATTTTAAATTCTAGTCAAATAAAGGGCAAAATTAAACAAATTATCCATAATAGCGATATATATCCAAATAAAATTAAATTAAAATCTGTTTTCACCTATTTTTTCTCAATTCTCCAGCTTTGTGATGATTATTCCAGTGCGAATTTCTCTAAATTTATTGAAAGTTATAATGGGGATATTAAGCTTTTTGATTCTGTTATAGAGAATCCTGAAGAGTATGTTCTTAAATTAAACATAAATAATCCTGTAGAGGTTGTTTTAGGTGATCATCAACCTCATGATTTCCAATCGGAACTTTTCGAAAAATCACCCAAATTTTCGGTTTTATTTGCTCCTTGTGGAAGGGGAAAAACGGAAGCATCTCTTTTATGGGCCTTAAATTCCATGGAAAATTATGATAGAAACAAAATAGTTTTTGCTTTGCCCACACAAGTAACAAGTAATGCTATGTGGGAACGTTTATGCACAATGTTTGGCAAAGGGGAGTCCGATAAAGAAAAAATGGAAGATGGTAAGAAATACGTTGGATTATTCCATGGTAAAAGCTTTATAAAACTTAAATCCGAAGTTATGAAAGAAAATGAAGATCTAAGTGATAAAGATATTTCAGAAATACAGGGGGATGTATTTAAAGGAAATGTATTTTTTAAACCCATAACAGTAACGACTATTGATCATTTGATTTATTCTTTTGTTCATGGCTTTAGACAGGCCGATTTTGCTTTAGGAAACCTACAAAATGCTACAATAATTTTCGATGAAGTGCATTATTATGAAAAAAACACTCTTAATCATTTAATCACTTTATTTAGACTCCTCAAACAATTTGACATTCCTCATTTATTAATGTCTGGAACATTACCTGATTTCCTCCGAGATGAGTTAGAAGACTATGTTGAAGTTATTGATAAAGAAGGTATTGAATATACTCCATTTTCTTTTAATTTAAGTGATGAAAACATAATAAAAATCCCAAAATCCACAGATGAAAATGAAGAAGATCCCTTAATCAATCAAGAAATTCTTGATGATATTGTAAATAAATATAATCTTGGTTTAAAACAATTTATCATTTTGAATACCATAAAAAGAGCTCAAGAATTTTATAAGATATTAAAAAATAATTTAGAAGAAAAGTATGACGATCCAAATGTAATCTTATATCACTCTCAGTTTATTTACAATGATCGAGTCGAAAAAGAATCAGAAATAAAAAATAGATCTAAAAAAGGACCATTTATTTTAATAGCGACTCAAGTAATCGAAATATCATTAGATATATCGTGTGATGTGATGTATACAGAAATAGCGCCTCCTGATGCAATTGGCCAAAGAGGTGGCCGTCTTAATCGAAAAGGAAAAGTTTACTCTACTGATGGAATTCTCCATGAAATGAAGATATTTGCACCTGAAAGTCATCTTCCTTATAATGAAGAATTATTGCAAAAGACAAGAAATAACATTTTAAAGGGCCCAACTTCCTATAAAAAGATTAAAAAATTATGTGATGAGATATATGATGATTATAAATTGGAAAAAACCAATTTAGAAAAAATTTTCAAAGAATGCACATTATTTGGTTATAGGCCAATTGAAATTGCATTTGGAGAAGATGAAGGAAGATTATTACAAATTAGGGAAGAAAAAGTACAAAAAATTGATGTTATTCCCTGTAAATTTTATAAAAACGAAGAAAAGAACCTTAATGTCGAAAATCAGGTTCAAATTCCACTTTGGTGGTATCAAAATGATCAAAAAGAGCATGGTGAAGAATTAGAATATTTTTATATTGTTTCAAAATTGGTTGGAAGGAAAGAAAGATATTACATGATTTGTAAAATGGATTATAATAATGAAATTGGTTTTAATTATGGTAAAAAAGCTCAATGTACTTCTGATGATAATATTTTTTAAATTAGCTCATTTTGAGATTGAAATGATATGATTGCAGGAGATGTTGAATCTGTATTTGTGTTTAATCAGATCAAATTGAGCTTTATTTAATAAATTTATGATATTTAATTGATGATTTCACTCATAAACTTGAGCAACCATTTATAAGTAATCACTCATAAAGTTGAGTAACTATTTATATAAGGTTACTCATAAAGTTGAGTAAGGCGATAATATGAAACCAAACACAGATGACCTTTTAGATTACATCCTGGCAAGACTAAGGGAAGGACCCAGATTAGCTCAAGACCAAATTCAAAGAAATGGAAAGAAATTCAGACATAGAAACGCTTTTTTTAAACTTAAAAAGCACACTGATAACTTTTTAGATAATTCCAACGAAAACAGATTTATAATTATGCCCGGTTTAAGAGGCGTTGGAAAAACCACACTACTTTTCCAAATATATGACTATTTAACAAATGAAAAAGGTATTGCACAGGATAGAGTCCTTTATATTTCTGCAGATCATCTGAGCGAATACTTAGACGGTAAAATAATCGATGCAGCAGATGTTTTTATTGGTGAAGTCCATCAAAAAACCCCAGTAACCTTAGATGAAGAGATATTTATCCTTATAGACGAATCTCAGCATGATAAAGAATGGTCAAATGCAGGTAAAATATTATATGACCAGAGTAAAAAGATTTTCATGATATTTACCGGCTCTTCAGCATTGAGTTTGGAATCAAACGTTGAAGCAGTCAGAAGATCAAAAAAAGAGTCAATATTTCCCCTGAATTTTTCAGAATACTTGCTTTTAAAACATGATATTTATGCACCCAAAGGAACATCAGCAAGCATTAGAAAGTTAATTTTCATGGGAGACATAGAGGATGCCTCTAAAAAAGAAAATGAGCTAATGAAGAAAATGCTAAAACTGGAGCGGCCCATTGAAAAGGAATGGGAAAATTATTTACATTGTGGAGGCTTCCCCTTTGGAATTCACTTAAATGATTATGATATCCATGAAAAAACCTTTAATATGCTGGATCGCGTGGTTGAAAAGGATGTATCTCTTATCCGGTCTTTTAGATCAGAAACTCAAAGCTCAATTTTTAGAATACTTATGTTTTTAGCCCTTCAAAAAGCAGGTGAAACATCTGAAGGTAAATTAGCAAATGATATAGGAATTTCTTCAGCTCTCGTAAAAGATATACTAAGTATCCTTGAAAAAACTCATCTGATATTCCATATCAAACCATATTCTGGAAGTGCTAGAACATCCGTAAGAAAGGCATGGAAGTATTATTTTTTATCTCCATCCATAAAAACAAGTATAAATTTCGAACTGGGTAAATATAACCCTAAAAAGAGGGAATTTTTGGGTGAACTTGCAGAAAACATGGTGGCGTCCTATTTTTTCAGACTCAAAGAAACTATTAATATGCCGCATGGAATATTTTATGCTGCAGAAAAGGAAGGTGTTGATTTTCTATTAAGTGATATAACTGGTGAAATCATACCTGTTGAAGTGGGAGTTGGAAATAAAGATAAAAGGCAAATAAATAAAGCAATTAATAAATATAATTCGGAATACGGCATAGTGGTGTCTAATAAAACAAAAAGGATTACACTTGAAGATGATGTGATTCATGTTCCACTAACCACATTTTCATTTTTATAGTTGGTTAAAATGCTTTCAGACTCCGAAAAAGAACTAAGAATCATTGGAACTCAAATCAATTACTATTTCATCTGCAAGACTAAACTATGGCTTTTTTCTCATCATATCCAGATGGAACAGGAATCTGAACTCGTATCTCTTGGAAAATTACTGCATCAAAAAAGTTACAAGGATGAAAAGGAGTATACAATTGATAATTTAATCAGTGTTGATTTTATTAAAAAAAGGGATTGTCTGGAGCTTCATGAAGTTAAAAAGAGTAATAAAATGGAAAAATCTCATGAATACCAGCTTCTCTATTACATGTATTATTTAAAAGATAAAAAAGGTATTGAGAATATCAAAGGCATAATTAATTACCCTAAGATGAGAAAAAAAGTTACCATAGATTTAGATGAATCTAAAGAAATGGAATTAATGGATATAATTAAAGACATTGGTAATGTTATTAATAATGAGGCTCCAAAACCTGTGAAAATGAAGATTTGTAAGAAATGTGCATATTATGAGTTCTGTTGGATATGAATTTTCATTAAATGAATTATTAGGCGGATAAACTATGAAAAAGAACTACTATTTACTGTCTGATGGACTACTTAAAAGAAGGGAAAACACAGTATATTTTGTGAATAAAGACGGTAAAAAACCAATTCCAATAAATAAAATTTATTCTATTTATGCATATGGATCATTAACATTCTCATCACAGGCTATTCACCTTCTTGCAAAGGAAGGAATACCAGTTCACTTCTTTAATTATTATGGATATTATGACGGTAGTTTTTATCCAAGAGAAAAGCTATTATCGGGAGATTTAATTATAAAACAGGCAGAACACTACTTAAACCATGAAAAAAGGATTATTATAGCTAAAAAGTTCGTAGAAGGTGCTTCCAAAAATATGGAAAAAGTTCTTAAATATTACAGCCTTGAAAACAAAATAAGCACTATATTACTGGATTTAACTGGATGTAACATGATAACAGAAGTTATGAATGTTGAAGGGAGGATACGTGCCAATTATTACCAAAAAATGAATGAAATTCTCCCAGAAAACTTTAAAATGGAGAAGAGAGTTAAAAGACCTCCAGAAAACATGATAAACGCCCTTATAAGCTTTGGGAACTCTATGGTTTATTCAACAGTTCTATCAGAAATTTATAATACTCAGCTTAACCCTACAATTTCTTATCTTCATGAGCCATCAGAGCGGAGATTTTCCCTTGCTTTGGATTTAAGCGAAATATTCAAGCCCATACTTGTGGATCGGCTGATTTTCTATCTTGTAAACAAGAGAATGTTAAGTGAAGATGATTTTGAAAAAAATTTGAATTACTGCCTCTTAAATGATAAAGGAAGAAAAAAATTCATTAAAGAATATGATGAACGGCTCAAAAAGACTATTAAACACAGGGAACTTAACAGGAAGGTTTCTTACAAGAGACTCATAAGGCTGGAGGCTTATAAGCTTATAAAACATCTTCTTGACTCTAAGGAGTATACTCCATTTGTTATGTGGTGGTAAAAATAGTTTTTTGGAAAGTGGGTTTATGTATGTGATAATTGTATATGACATTAAAGTTGAACGTGTTAATAAAGTCAAAGGATTCCTCAGAAAACATCTTTACTGGATACAAAATTCTGTTTTTGAAGGAGAAGTCACTAAAAGCGAGATGGAACAAATAAAAAGTGGTTTATTAAATATTATAGAAAAAGATGAAGATTCTGTGATAATATACAGGTTTAGAACCTCTGACGCTTTTAACAGGAAGGTTTTAGGTGTTGAGAAGGCACCAATAAATGGTATTCTTTAATATTTAAGTTTTTACTATATTTAATTATATTTCAACTATTTTTTTCACTTTTTAAAGGCCATAAACCCCATCGTTTATCACATAACTTTTTAACTCCAGATTAAAATTACTTTAAGTTACTTTATTCTCAAATCGTTTTAAAAACAGTAATACATTCCTATTTTAATTTTACCTTGTCATTTTATTTTTAAATAAACAAAAAAGTTATTTTATATTTTAATTTCTCTAAAAACACATGATTTTAAAGTCGTTGATCCATATAAAAGAATCTGGGAATTGGACATCGACAAATATAAGTGTTTGAGGGGCCAAAGGATATTATGTATTTGGGGAAATGGGGCAAATTTCCGCCCTGCTTAAATCAGACTATTTTAGGATTGAAATAGTATTTATGTAACATTTTTAAACAGTGCTTTTCACGCTTAAATCAGACTATTTTAGGATTGAAATTGTTTTAACTTTAAAGAAAGCAGTCACTGGAGATGGCTTAAATCAGACTATTTTAGGATTGAAATGGCAACAATACACACGAAACAATACAAGTTTGCATGCTTAAATCAGACTATTTTAGGATTGAAATTGTGTCATGCGATAGTTGTTTTAATAATCATTTTAACAGTTATGAGCTTAAATCAGACTATTTTAGGATTGAAATTTATATAATGAAGATTACCCACTTGCATTTTATGATATGCTTAAATCAGACTATTTTAGGATTGAAATCTAACTGCTCAATCTGTTAAGGCAGCTGGAAAGGCAGCGCTTAAATCAGACTATTTTAGGATTGAAATATTTTAATATGGTTATATTGCTTGTATAAAATTGTTGAAAGCTTAAATCAGACTATTTTAGGATTGAAATAACAAACAAAAAAATGAGATAAGTCTTGAAAAAAGGCTTAAATCAGACTATTTTAGGATTGAAATTTAGCTGATATGAAGTTTATTTATGTTGGTATGGAGCTTAAATCAGACTATTTTAGGATTGAAATTAAAAAAATAAAATAAAAAAATTAAAAAATTTTATCCGCTTAAATCAGACTATTTTAGGATTGAAATCTAGCTGGACAAAATAGGGTTTTACATAGATGTGCTTAAATCAGACTATTTTAGGATTGAAATTAATCCGTTTACACCCGCTCCTATGCTTATGTTTAGCTTAAATCAGACTATTTTAGGATTGAAATAGAGGAGAACGAAACGAAATAGCTATTGCATGGGAAAGCTTAAATCAGACTATTTTAGGATTGAAATGGAGATAGTTATACAATACGTGAAAAAGCAGAACCCGGCTTAAATCAGACTATTTTAGGATTGAAATTCCATATATTCACAGGTGCGGGTAAACTGTCACTTGGCTTAAATCAGACTATTTTAGGATTGAAATTTACATTTAAGACATTTAACAACACCCTTGTAGTTTGGCTTAAATCAGACTATTTTAGGATTGAAATACAAATGCTAGTGTACTGTTTGCAAACACTACCGGCGCTTAAATCAGACTATTTTAGGATTGATATCCAAATCCCCCCTTGGGTTTTCAAGATATTTTGCTTAAATCAGACTATTTTAGGATTGAAATACGTGATAATAAATTCTGGTTTGAAACCACGGATGAAAGCTTAAATCAGACTATTTTAGGATTGAAATCCTGTACACTGATAATCATAATCAGTGTTAATAAGCTTAAATCAGACTATTTTAGGATTGAAATTTACTCGTGTAAATTCTCTTCCAGATTTCTCTGCTTCAAGCTTAAATCAGACTATTTTAGGATTGAAATAATGGATTACATAAGTTTACATGTGGATATAAAAGGCTTAAATCAGACTATTTTAGGATTGAAATTAGGTAATGAAGACGAAGTAGGTGTACTTGAATCCAGCTTAAATCAGACTATTTTAGGATTGAAATTCATAAGTCATTGCTACATGATGCCAGTTATGTGTTAATGCAGTCGGCTTAAATCAGACTATTTTAGGATTGAAATACATTAATGTATGCAAACAATATAACCATAATTATTAGCTTAAATCAGACTATTTTAGGATTGAAATAGTTTTATTAATTGATTATTTTCAAGTTCTTTAGGTAATTGCTTAAATCAGACTATTTTAGGATTGAAATCCTACTCGTTTATATAGTCGTGTTTATACCGCATTAGCTTAAATCAGACTATTTTAGGATTGAAATCTAAACAAACTTGCGATTTCCAAGGGAGAACGCGCTTAAATCAGACTATTTTAGGATTGAGTTAATGCTTAAATCAGACTATTTTAGGATTGAAATGAAGCAATAATAACTGTTTTAGATTTAGAGAATATGCTTAAATCAGACTATTTTAGGATTGAAATGCTTTTTCTACTAACTCATCAATTTCATTGATTAAGCTTAAATCAGACTATTTTAGGATTGAAATTTGGTAGGGTAATGAATATTAAAAGAAATGGGAATAGCTTAAATCAGACTATTTTAGGATTGAAATAAAGGCATACCAGTCTTCTTATCAGCTAAACCTGTTGGCTTAAATCAGACTATTTTAGGATTGAAATCTCATTAATGGTCTAACTCCATAATTATCTATCATTGGCTTAAATCAGACTATTTTAGGATTGAAATTTCGTAAACCGTTCGTAGTCCATTGCTTAGAATATTAGCTTAAATCAGACTATTTTAGGATTGAAATTTATATATTTGCAAAGCTAAATTTAAAGTACCCTCAGCTTAAATCAGACTATTTTAGGATTGAAATAGCAATGACATATTAAGAACTAAATTTTATAACAAGCTTAAATCAGACTATTTTAGGATTGAAATTATGATGGAAACATGTCGCTTAAGGGTGCTTTAGAGCTTAAATCAGACTATTTTAGGATTGAAATATGGCAAAGTATTATCTGTATTAGTATCATGACTAGCTTAAATCAGACTATTTTAGGATTGAAATTAGCTACAGTTAACCTTGAACCATTCAATGCTCCAGCTTAAATCAGACTATTTTAGGATTGAAATCATAAAAATCGTCGAGAAGCACGATCCAAAACCATAGCTTAAATCAGACTAGTTTAGGATTGAAATGTAAATATAACAGAATTGCAGACAGTATTGGTTCTAGCTTAAATCAGACTATTTTAGGATTGAAATTCTTAGAGTTTAAATTTAGTATAGAATGATTAGTTTATTCGAAATTTGGATACGATTATTTGTTTAGTTAAGTTCAAAGTAGTAACACGAAAGTATAAATTACTTAACAAAAGGTGATAAATATGGCTATGAAACTCTATGATTTTGTGGAAAAAGTGACTGAAATTGAAAATGCAACAATATATGTGGAACATTACACTAACGAAGAAGATTCTGATGGAACAGAAATTCACAGGGTTGAAATGAATGTGGAAGATACTGACACTGAAATTATAACAGCATCATATATCATTGAAGCAGAATCCAAATTAGCCCTGGACCAACAAGTGAAATTCACCCTTGGTGGGTATTTCAATAAAATTGATGTTGTAAACAAATTGTATTAATAAGTTTTTTAAGGATATATAAAATGAGATATATTATTTAAAAAAAAATAAGATAATTTCGGAACCTAAAACTCATTCAACACAACTTATAGTAGCATTCTGCTCTAGATAATCTTTATTTTTCTTCAAGTCTTCTGATGGCATCATCAAAAAGAATCATTGATTTTTCCAAAATCAGGTTAACAGAATAATTACAGGTGCTACGCAGGTTGATGATGTTACGGGCCTTACCTCCGGATTCAATGAGTACAAGGGGGTAACTTCGACAGACTTGTGGTCTTGAATGGTATATTCCACATTTATTTGTCTCAGGGTCGATGAATTTGCATGGCTGAATATCTTTAAGCTCAAAATGTTCAGGGAAAAGTTTGTTAGGTATGATTCCCTTTTTTAACTCTGGATTGAAATTTAGAAGAAGGTTCAATTCATCTTTATGTATAAATATAGATTCTGATTCTCTGCAGCATCTTCCGCAAATAGTGCACCATTCTTGATGTTCCTTGGCAATTTCATAGTTTGATGGGCCGCCTAATGCATCTAAGCTAAGGATGTCAGCAAGTTCTATTATTTCTTTAAGGTCCCCTTTAGTAACTCCCAATTTCTTATATTTTTTAACAGATCTTTTCTTTTTCAATCTTTTAAAGACTGCCTTCTCCAGGAGTTCAACCTCCTTAGAAGAATTTTCTCCTTCCTCTGATTCTAAAGCTTTTTCTCTGAGGTTTTTAAACAGTTCTTTGTCTATTAGAATATCTCTTAACATTTATGGCACTCACTTCGTTGATTGGTTGTAAATTTACTAATATTGCAATAAGAAACATTGGTCTTGTAGTGGATAAATTAGTTTTGATGATTTAAATAATTAATTCATAAGTCAGATCCAGACAGTCTTGATCACATAATTGTTTTAATTCAGATTTATAATCCTAAAAAAACAGTAAGCTGTAATTAAAATTGATAAAATTAAATATGAAGTTTGAAAAATTGATTAATAATATGGAGGATGATAATAGTTTCATCACCCAAATCTTTTTTTAAGCTGGAGGATTATGGCTTGCATGTCCTCTTTACTCATATTGCACAAAGCATCTTCCATTTCATCCCACAGCATACCTTTGAAGTTTTCAACAAAATGTTCTACTTTTTTTTCATCCATTTAATGTCCCCCTAAATTTTTTATATATATATAGTTAATTCACCTTATTACACTTTAATACATACTAACTAATAAATTTTTCTCGAAAAAGTCATTAAAAAAAATCCCTAAGTAGATTTTTACTTGGAACCGCCTGCATATTCATTCATTGGGCTATAATCTGATTTTTTATTTATTAAGGAGTTACATAAATTATTTAAATAATGGTGTATTAAAATGTAATAGGGCTAATTAGAATGATCCAACAAAGAATTAATTTTAAATTAAGTATATAATTCGGCCCCAAAAAAGATGGGTGATAGATATGCATGGAGAAGGCAAACATATGGGAATGCATGGAGAAAGCAGCCACATGGGAATGAAGAAAGATTGGATGATGAAAAAATGGATAATGAAGATGATGACTGAAGATGAAATGAAGATGATGGCAGTCAAAAAATTAGACATGAAAATATCAGAATTAGAACAGAAATTGGAATACAAAAAATGGTTACGAGATACGTTAAAAAGTAAAATTCAACAATAAAATGAGAAAATCATAATAAAAGGAATTAGAGGTTATCTCTCATGTGGATAATCAATTACTAAGGAGTTGGTATAATTGTTGGAAAATAAATATTTATTTTTGGCTATTTTAGGGATTATGGGCGTGGTTGCAGTTTCTGGGTGTACTTCACAGACCACCACCAGTGCAAATACTGTTACCATACAAAATATGGCTTTCAATCCAGCTACACTTAATGTTCAAGTTGGTACAACTGTTACCTGGACAAACAAAGATTCTGCAACTCATCGTGTAGTGAGTGATACAGGATTATTTAATAGTGGCGATTTAACTACTGGGATGAGTTATAACTACACTTTCAATCAAACTGGATCCTTTTCATATCACTGCTCAATACATCCATCCATGACTGGAACCGTTGTAGTTTCAACTAATGATCCATCAAACAGCAACACTTCAACAAATACTAATTCCGGCGGATCTGGACCAAAATATTAAATAAACACTCTCAAATAAATAGAATTTTTTAGGAGCGGAAACAAATCACTATGAGTTTTTATTTCGCTCCATTAATTTTTACTTTTAATTATATAAAATGATGAAAAAAGAAGAATGTAATTAAATTCTCTGAAATAAAAAAAAACCATATTATGATGGTATCTTTTGTTCTAATTTGATTAATGATTTAATGGCATAAATTAATGTGTCTATTCCATCATCAGGCAAATTTATCAAAATATTCCTCTTCTTTGTATTCGTTTTGGATTAAAGGCTTCATAGCTTCTATCATACTTCCCATGATCAAAAATAAATTTTCATCTTTATCTTTCAATGCGTTAACCAATGATCGTTCTACACTTTTTCGTGAGCTGATGTCTATTAAAATTGAGATAGCACCTAAATATGTGCCATCTGCTTTAAATAGGGGATTCGTGGATACTAAAACGTGCGAAAATACACCTTGTTTGTTCAGCAATTTTAATTCATAAGTTTGGCCCGTCAATTTCTCAGTTTTATTCAAATAATAATTTATTAGCTCTTCACCCCTTCTGTCTGTAAAATTAGATATGTCCTTTTTAAGCATTTCAGACACGGTGTAGCCTAACATTTTAGCTATAGATTGGTTAACGTAGGTTAATTTATTATTTGAGTTCATTAAAAAAACGCCTGATTGGGCTTTTTCTACTATTAACCTATATTTCTCTTCACTTTCTCTTAATTTTCTTTCTATGTTTTTGCGTTCTATTGCATATTTAATGGATTTGGCCAATAACTGACTCTCAATCTGCCCCTTAACAAGATAATCCTGGGCACCTTCTGCAACAGCGTTGATAGCTAATTCTTCATCAGTAAGACCTGTGAGTATGATTATGGGCATGTTGGGAGCATTTTGGTTCATTTTAATGAAAGTATCAATCCCATGACTATCAGGGAGGTTAAGATCGAGGAGTAAGATATCTATATCCTCTTTAACGAGAATTTTCAACCCATCACTTAGATTACCAACATTTAATAGATTAAAATGAATACCAACAGCGTCTTTTAACATCTCTCGGATTATAATAACATCTCCTGGATTATCTTCGATAATCAGGACATTTGTTATATTTTCACGCATACGATTCACCGTGGAGGTAGTTTTACAATATTGAGCCAAAAGTCTTCAATATTACTAATTACTTTAATGAAATGGTCAAAATCAAATGGTTTAGTAATATAACAATTAGCATTATGTTTATAAGTCTCAATAATATCTTCTTCAGCTGTAGATGTGGTTAAAATTATTACTGGAATGCATTTAAGGCTTTTATCTTCTTTAATTTCTTTTAAAACTTCTCTTCCATCCTTTCTAGGCAAATTTAAATCTAGTAGTACTATATCTGGACGAGAGGCCTGAGAATATTCGCCTTCCCTTCGAAGCATTTTCATGGCTTTTTCGCCGTCTAGTGCCACCTGCATCTTGTTATCGATCTTAGCATCTTTGAAAACTTCTTCAATTAAACGAATGTCGCCAAGATTGTCTTCTATTAATAATATTTCAATAGGGTTTGCCGAGTCCGGCCGCATATTATCAAATCCTTACTGATATTCTTTAGCACTATTCATAAAATGGAATTAATTGGAGTTATCATTTTTTGCTCTTCATTGTTTTTTTGGAAGGAATGGGAGGCATATTCTGTTCTAGATTTCTTAGTCTTTCTGATAAGAAGTCTAGAACTTGCTTTCGTTCTTCAAAAGTTACGTCTTTTTTGGAAAGCATGTTAATTAATTCTGTGATGCTTCTGACAGATTGTGTTCCAGTACTTTCATCCATAAGGAGGATGTCTCTTTTGCCAATTTCCTTTGCTGGGGCTACACATACGGCTCCTAAGATATTCCCGTTCTTATCCTTTACATCCATAGTGCTGGTAAATTTTTTCTCTACTTTCATACTAAATCACCTAATTACATTTTGATACATTATAATAAATAAAGTTTTTCATTAAAACTTATTCACATATGCCTGTTAGAATTGATAATGTAAAAAAGATGTTTCCTGGAGTTTTAAGACTCCAAGAACACTTCATCATGTCTTCCTTACTTCGGAGGCGGTAAGGACATGAAATTTAATTAATTGAATTACAACTTATTTCAACCAATTACATCTTATGACGATATAATTTATAAACATTTCTATATTTTAACAATTATTTTTAAGAGAAGAAAAAAGGAGATAATGAGTTTAAAATATGATTGTCCTATTAAATTTTTATGGTAAATTTGAATGTGCTGCCTTTTCCTGGTTCAGATTCTGCCCAGATTTCGCCACCATGTTGATGAACGATCCTCTGGGCAATAGACAAACCAATTCCAGACCCTTCATACTCATGGTGGGTGTGTAATCGCTGGAAAATGGTGAAAATACGTTCTAAGTGTTCAGGATTTATACTCATTCCATTATCCTTCACATTGAAGAGATATTGATCATCTTCCTTTTCAGCGGATACATGGATTTCAGGTCTTTCATTGCTTCGATATTTGATAGCATTGGTAATGAGATTTTGGAATAATAAGATCATCTGATTTTCATCAGCTCTGATATTTTTAGGTAATTGATCATATGTTATTTTGGCATTATTTTCATTAATTATAACATTGAGATTTAAATTGATCTGATCCAATACTTCCACAAAGTCAACTTCACTGAACATCATTTCTTTGTTTGCTACTCGAGAATATTCTAACAAATCAATGATCATTGTATCCAGACGTTTGGCACCATCCACTGCAAAAAATATGAACTCTTGAGCGTCATCATCTAATTGGTCTTGATATCGTCGCTCTAATAATTGTAAAAAGTTGATAATCATTCGCAGAGGTTCTCTCAGATCGTGAGAAGCTACGTAGGCGAATTGTTTCAGATCTGCATTAGATTTTGCAAGTTCTGAAGTGCGTAGTTTAACTTGTTCTTCCAGATTTTCCCAATATTTCTTGAGTTCTTTTTCTGCTTTTTTACGTTCAGTTATATCACGTGCAGCAGCGAAAACACCTACTACGTCATTAAACTCATCCTTATAAACTGATGCATTGTACAAAACAGGAGTTAAACTACCATCTTTATGTTTGATCTCCAATGGATAATCCCTTACCATTCCCGATTTAAAAACATGCTGATACCCTTTCTTAGCTTCCACAGGATTAGTGAAATAGTCTGCGAAATCGGTTCCTATAAGTTCTTCACGTGAATAGCCAGTAACATTTTCAGTTGCTTTATTCACGTCAGTAATCTTACCATCAGGTCCAATGGTAACCAAAGGATCTAAAGCTGTTTCAATCAGATTACGGTTATAATTATTTGCTAAAAATAGATCTTTAGTACGTTCTTCAACCATTTCCTCAAGTTTATTTAAAGTTTCTTTTAGTTCAATTTCTACATTTTTGCGCTTGGTGATGTCTATAAACGCTGAAACAGATCCACGAGGATTTCCGTCATCATCAAATAGTGGTGTAGAATTACCTAACATGTTCTTTTGCGTACCATCTGAATAGACTAGATCAAATTCGTAATCACGTAGTTCCTTACCGGATGCGGATAGTTGAACTGGCATTTCCTCTGGAATCATTTCAATGCCATCTTTAAATATCTTAAATGTTTCAGGCCTCTCATTTTCCGGAGCTGATTTAGATGCTTCAACACCTTGAGGAAGCTGTAGCAATTCGTAAGAGAGTTTATTACCAGTGATATGGCGTCCTTCAGGATCTTGTGCAATCCAGACAGCAGCAGGCACGGCATTCAATACCTTTGTCAACTCTTCCTCACTTTCGCTCAACTCATTCTCAACCCGCTTGCGTTGTGTGATATCACGATTGGATTCAATAACAATTTTTTGGCCAGAAGTATCTTGAATTAACTGTAATTGACTTTCAACAATGATTTTCTCACCATCTTTTTTTGTATGGATTAATTCACCAGCCCACATTTTGTCATTAACCAGCTTTTCTATAATTTCATTAAATTCAAGCGGAAACTCAGTTTTAAGCAATTCATGGCTGCTAAAACCTATAGTTTCTTTGTCACTATATCCATACAACTCCTCAGCACCCTGATTCCAAGATAATATTTTTCCCCCATAGTTCCAAGAAAAAATAGCTTCATTAGAAACATCTAATAAAGCTGCGTGCATTTTTAAATCTTCTCCAATTTTTGTACTTGCTGTGATGTCTGTGGCAGTTATTCTGAATTCTTGTAAATTTCCATCAGCATCTTGGACAGGTAAAATCTCCAAATGGGCATAAAATTGGGTTCCATCTTTTTTAATGAGTTTAATTTCACAATTTTGAGAAGTCCCATTCTCTAAAACTAGTTTTAAATGTTTATAAAAATTATTTCTGAATTCAGGAGGGATAAAACGAATGAATGCATTATTAATCAGATATTCTCTTTCATAATTGAGTAATGTGGCACCAGTTATATTAATATCTTTGATTAACTCTTTTTCATCCAAGGTTAAATATCCAACAGGTGCAAAATTGTATAGATCAAAATATTTCTGACTAAATTCTTCTAATCTTGATTCAACATCTCTAAGCTCTTTGTTTTGTAGTTCTAATTCAATCTGATGTACTTGGAGTTCATGGATAAGAGAATCGACGTTTTCAGGCTTTAAAATTGGTTTACGCTCGCTTAATAATTGTTCTGCCTTTAAACGCCTATTATTAGTTTCGTTATCTTTCAATGATCAACTACCCCCTCCAATTATATTATGATTTAAATCATACTCAATATATTAATTTTATTGAAATAAACAAAAAAATTTCAAAATCGAAAACGAAATTGTTAATATGATATGAAAAATGCAATAATTTGTTGCGATTTTTAACAGGAAAATACTATTTAAATTGCTTAATTTTCAAAATAATTTACGGCACTTTGCTCAATATATGAAAAAAATAAGAGAATCTAAAACTCACTCAAAGCAATCTTAGCAGCATTTTGCTCAGCTTCTTTTTTGCTTCCACCATTACCTATCCCACATTTCTCACCATTAATCATGGCAGCCATGGTAAATATTTTATCATGTGGTTCTCCTTCTTCATGGATTAACTCATAAATTAATTCAAAACCGTTTTGATCACATAATTGTTTTAATTCAGATTTATAATCATAAAAAAAGATGTCTTTATTCTTTATATGGGGGATGACGGTTTTAAAGAGAAATTCTTTCACACTTTCCATGCCTAAATCCAGATATAAAGCTCCAATAAAAGATTCAAATACATCACTAATAACCGAATCAGTTTCTCGTTTTGTTAATTCAACACCAGCACCTAATTTTATGTATTGATCTAATCCTAATTCAATTGAATAAGTGTAAAGTGCTTTTTTACATACATAATTAGAACGTATACGGGTTAATTGGCCTTCAGTTAAATCAGAATCCATATTATATAAAAATTCAGATACCACCAGGTCTAAGGCAGCATCACCTAAAAATTCTAATCTTTCATAGCATTCTTCCAGGTTATTTTCATTGGAATAAGACTCATGAAGAAAGGCCAGCTCATATAGATGAGGATCAAGTGGTTTAATTGAAAACTTTTTTAGTAATTCCATAATTATCTATTTATTATTAGGATATATAGGTTGATAAGTCATTTATTATAATCATTATATGGGAGATATTTTAAAATAGAAGTTATATAACCTCACCAATACATATATGATCCTTGAAAACGTTTTATATGGATACAGTCAGCAGTATATGGTGCCATAATTTAAATATGATGAATTATAAATGATAATTCATCAATCGAAGTTGGATTTTGCTGTTGCTGCCCAATTACTTGGTAAATTATCAGTAACATTTCCATTATATTTATCAATATACACGTCAAAATCAGGTACCATTGCACCTACACCTGGTACATGGACTGAAATTGTGTAAATGTTACCATTTAGAACTGGTTTAGAAAGCCAAGACCTTCTAATTTGATTTGTTAAAGTTTGTGAATTTGCTTCAGCAATTCGATGCCTTACATGCGTATATGCTATATCTTCAGCATATTCTGCAGTAATATTGGAATCTTTAAAAATAGGATATATAGTATTCATTTTATCAGCTTCAATACATCCAGAAGTGCTTAACACCCCTAAAACCATTACAATCACAAATAAAATTGCTATTTTTTTCATTGTTATCCTCCTTTATGCATAATTTATGTTTTTTTCCATGCTACTTATAAATTTATAGTATGGACTCACATGTACACCAACTAATGGTGGAATGATTGTAATATGAAGATATTAACCAGAAAAGAAAACTAAATTGGAGCTAACGATTAAAATTTGTTAATATTTCAAAATTTTTCACAAATTAACTAAAATTGGAATTAAATATTGAAATATAAAAAACGTATATTTTTATATATTACGCGCATCAAAATAATATAACTGTATAATTATACATTTTCTAAAAAAAAGTTGATAGGATGCTTATTATCATTATAAACTGATTAATTTAATTTAAAAAACTAATTCTGGTGATACATTGACAAGAATTGCAATATTAGATCATGATCGATGCCTACCCAAGAAATGTAACTACGTGTGCATTGAATACTGTCCTGGTGTTAGAATGGAAGAAGACACCATCACCATTGATCCGAAAACCAAAAAACCAGTAATCTCTGAAGAATTATGTTCTGGATGCGGAATATGCACAAAAAGATGTTATATGGATGCTATAACAATCATCAATCTCCCGGAAGCTCTAAAAGACCCTATACATCGATATGGGCAAAATATGTTTGAATTATTCGGGCTTCCAAATATTAAGGACGGTTCTGTTGTGGGAATTTTAGGTCCAAACGGAATAGGTAAATCCACCATCATCAAAATCCTTTCAGGCGAATTAAAACCTAATTTAGGAAAATATGAAGATTCTGCCTCTTGGGATGAGATTATTAACTATTTTAAAGGTTCACAGCTTCAATCTTACTTTAAAAAGCTTTCAGAAGGTAATTTAAAAACATCCCATAAGCCGCAGATGGTGGATATGCTGCCTAAAGTAGTAAAAGGTGATGTTGGAAAGCTCTTAGAAAGTGTTGATGAGCGAAATAAATTAGAAGAAGTTTCAAAAACACTTGAAATAGAACATATAATGGATAGGGACATTTCCAAGCTGGGCGGAGGAGAACTTCAAAGAGTTGCTATTTCTGCAGCAGCCCTAAAAGATGCTGATTTCTATTATTTTGACGAACCCACATCATGGCTTGATGTTAGACAAAGATTAAACGCTGTTAAGGTTATAAGAAATCTTTCAGATGAAGGTAAATCTGTAATGGTCATAGAACACGATTTAGCTGCCCTTGATGCCATATCAGATTATGTGCATATTTTATACGGCCATCCTGGAGCTTATGGGGTCGTGGCCCAGATGAGGGGTGTACGGGTTGGAATAAATACATATATTGGCGGATTTTTAAAAGAAGAAAATGTCAGATTCAGAAAACAGCCCATTGTTTTTGATGTAAGGCCTCCTACTGAAGAAAGGGAAGGAGATGTTCTTGCTGAATACACAACACTTAAAAAATCCTATGATGGATTTTCAATTGAAGCTGAAGAAGGTGAAGTTCAATATAATGAAATTGTAACTGCATTTGGCCCTAATGGTATTGGTAAAACCACATTTGCCAAGATGCTAGCAGATGCCATAAAACCAGATGAAGGAAAGATTAAAAAGAAGATAGCTATTGCTTATAAACCTCAATATTTATCATCTAACTTTGATGGGACTGTTCAGGAACTTTTAATGACAACAGCACCTACTTATGGTACTAATATATTTAAAACCGAGATTATAAGGCCATTTACCCTTGATGAGATTATGGAAAAAACAGTCAAGGATTTAAGTGGCGGGGAGCTGCAGCGACTGGCAATTGCAACCACACTTTCAAAAGATGCCGATGTTTATCTTTTTGATGAGCCAACAGCGTTTTTAGATGTTGAACAGAGATTAAGAGCTGCAAGAGCTGTAAGAAAAATTATAGAAAATCGTCATGCAGCATCAATTATAATAGACCACGATATAGTCTTCATTGATTATATTTCTGATCGTGCAATGGTCTTTTATGGCGAGCCGGGAGTTAGTGGGCATGCCACAAAACCAATGGATTTAAGGAATGCAATGAATAAATTCCTTTCTGATGTGGGAATAACCTTTAGAAGAGATAAGGAAACTAAACGTCCACGTGTAAATAAGTTTGAAAGTTATCTTGACCGTGAACAGAAAGAAAAAGGAGAATACTATTATCTGGAAAGTTAGTTCTCCAGATTTTTAATTTATTTTAAAAATAAAAAAAGAGGATTATTTGTGTTTTAATGTTTTTATGGCATCTTCAAAGTCCACTGCAAACTTTTCAACACTTTCAGTAGGTATGGAGAAGCTTACTCTTAAATATCTGTGTCCAAATAGTTTGCTTGTATAAGCGCCTTCTCTTGCAAATATTTTTCGGCCTAAGAGGAACTCTGTAACATCTATTGGTTCAATTCCAAGCTCGTACATGTCAATTGCAAGCATATTCCCATCAGAAGGATACACAGGTATAAATAAGCCGTCTATTCCATCAACTGCATCTTTTATAATTTTTTGATTTCCTCTGGTTGTATTGCGTATTCTATCCAGCCATTCTGGCTTGGATTTCACTGCTGCAAGCGCACCCTTTTGGGCGATTACATTTGTTCCCAGATCGTTTATAATTATACTTTTTACAGAAGTAACAACGTCTGGAGCAGCTATTAAAGCCCCGACACGTAAACCAGCCATTCCATATATTTTAGAGAAGCTGTAAACTGTTATGGTATTTTCGGGAGCGTATTTTGCTGCTAAATGGTGTTCTCGTGCAAAGTCTCTGTAGGTTATGTCATGGAGCAGGTAAAGGTCGTTATCAATAGCTATATCTGCAAATTCTTTGATTTCTTCCTTCGTGTAGCATGATCCCAGAGGATTAAGAGGGTCTACAAGGGATATTATCTTTGTATTTTTGTCCATGTTTTCTTTTACAAGTTCAGGGGTTAATTTATAACCACATTCCTCGTTGTAGATTGGAATTGATTTTACATGGTCTGCGAATCTGCTTGCAAAGTTATCTATGATAAGATATCCTGGATCACAGGTTATAACGTTGTCTGTAGGTTCTAATATGTCATTCATGCAGAGATAGAGGGATTCTGTACCTCCTGCTGTAATTAAAATATCATAACCTTCCGTAAGACCTAAATCTTGAAGGATAAGGTTTTTAAGTTCTGGAAATCCTTCTGGCGGAGGATATTTACAGTAATCCTTGTTTTTAATGCTTTCCAGCATTTCGTACATGATGTCGTTTTCTTCATGTAAATGATTAGTGTTTTGACCCATCCAGATCATTTCTTCATCATGATAAACACAATTAAAGAATTCATTTACACTTTTAAAGCCTTTTGGCAGTCTTTTTGCTACTCTTGCGTATTTCTTCGGTGAAATCATAAATCTCACAACACTTTAAAATAGTATTTATTTCTAAGATTAAAATCTAAAAATGCTTTTAAATCATATAAATCTTTTTAAAAACTCTTATTTAAAATCTTAGGTTTACTATATTCATAAATTTAACTTGTTTTTAATTATATGTCCAATTGGGTATGTTTTATAAGATATTTCATCTTAGTAAATTTAAAAGTATCGGATTGCTTATCTTAGGCCATTATCAATGATTTCAAATCTAACTTTAAGACCTTCAGGTTTGCTTTTATGCCTTTTTAATATGGCGTATCTTTCTCCTTTCTCATTTTTTTCAAGTTCAACTATAATTTTACTCCAATATTTCAGTATAGTGCCACCTACAGGCTCAATTACACCTTCTTCATCAAAAAGAGAGTAAATATGATTGGTGATGATTACCGCAATATTATGTTTTCTTGCAAGCCTTGAGAGAAGTCCCATTTGCTTTCCAAGTTCTCTATTAATCTCGGTTTGGCCGCCTTCTTTTAATCTGTATAGTGCTACTGCTGAATCAAGAATTAAGAGGTCTATTTTATGTTCCTCAGATTTTAAACTGTTATCGATGCGTTTTAAGCTTTCATTTTGTTCTTGAAAGTTTGTAGGTTCCATAACTATTATATTACCTGCAAATTTATCAAAATCTTCTCCAGCTATTTGTTTAATCCGTTCAATGGAGAGCCCACCTTCAGTATCTATAATAACTGCTTTTTTATCATTTTTTGCACATTGTACAAGCATTTTAAGTGCTATATTTGTTTTTCCTGATCCTGGCGGTCCATAGAATTGGGTTATGGATCCTTTTTCAACTCCACCACCTATTATGGAATCTATTCCACATTCTAATGGTATTTTACCGTTTTTCTTTATATTGGCTAATGTATTCAATATTAATTCCTCTTAAATTCTTTGATTGATAAAATTTAGCTTAAATTAACTATTTTAAAAGATTTTTAATTTACATAATTAGTCAGCTATTCTAATTAACTGTTTGCATATTATAATAAAAATAATTTGGGTGCATCTTTTTTAATTAATTTAGTATTATATTTAAGTTAAAACTCTATTTTTGGATTTAAATTAAATATAATTGAATGAAGGCATTGATGCACCTTCTCTTAATATTTTTGGCGGAGAAATGGTCATATCAATAACTGTGGAGTGAACACCATGTTTACATATTCCCGCATCAAGAACAACATCAATATTATTATCCAGTTGACTTAAAACACCATTTACAGATTCTGAAACTTTTTTCCCTGAAATATTGGCACTTGTTGTGGTTATTGGAAATTCTCTGGAAAGTTCCATGCAAATCCTGTTGTCTGGAATCCTTATTCCAATTTTATCACTACTGGAAGTTACTAGGGATGGAACGACTTCTTTTTTCTTTAAAATAACTGTAAAGGGACCTGGAAAAATTTCAGCTAATTTCCTTTTTATATTTTCATTTACATGGGCAATTTTGGATATATCATCTATTTTAGACACACAAACAGATAACGGTTTAGTTAAATGCCTTTTTTTTACTGAATAAACCTTTTTAACAGCTTCAACATCAAATATATTTGCCCCAATGCCGTAAACAGTATCTGTGGGATATATAATTGTTTTTCCTTCATTTAATGCTTCAATTGCTATTTTAAGCATTTCTTTTTGTGGATTTTCAGCATTTATTTTGAGTAATTTCATATAATCTTCCCTGGAGCTTTTCTATAATTTCCATTTTTATACTGTTATTTTAGTGGTAATTGGGCTTACTATTAACTTTATACAAACATATATCTTTGGGAACGTACATCTAATGTATATGCTTAATAAACTACGTCCACGGGTTAAAATCTATATAGACCCTATTGCAAATAAAATTAGTGTACATCCCAATATTTTGACTATAATTGGCCTTATTATGGGTATTTTTTCTGCGTATTTATTTGCAACTGGAAATCTGCTTGCAGGTGGAATTTTTATACTTTTAAGCGGTTTTTTTGATATTATAGATGGTGCTGTCGCGCGAAATCATAAAACACAATCTCCATTTGGTTCAATACTGGATTCAACCACTGACAGACTTACAGATGCATTTATTTTAATTGGAATTGCATATGGCGGATTTGTAAACTGGGTAATAGGTGTTTTAGCCATAGTTGCATCCTTCAGTGTAAGTTATGTAAGGGCACGAATGGAAGCAGAAGGTGTAAAAGGCGATGTGGGAATAGCTGAAAGAGCAGAAAGACTTGTTATAATTATGATAGGTGCATTTTTAACCTATGCGTTAGGTTTCAACTTCTTAAATTATGCTGTTATTTTAATAGTGATCCTCGGGTTTTTCACAGTTTCACAAAGAATATACTATGCATGGAAACAATTAAAGGATAAAAAGCCAGAATAACACAGGATAGATATTATGGGTGATGATTCAAGTACAATAAGCCGTATTAATAAAGATATTGAACTATTTACTAAAAATATAAAAGAAATAGAATCAATAAATTTAAATGACAACGAAAATGAAGTTCTTCTAAGAGCTCTAAGTTACTTTGAAGATACAAAATACTATCTTGAAAAAGGAGACCTTGTAACTTCATTTGGATGTATAACCTATGCACATGGATTACTGGATGCAATACGGCTCTTACATAACATAATTTGATATTTAAATTTTATAGAACTTAAAAATATTTATTCAAACCTATAAACTTAAAATAATTATTTATATTAGCTATTATGCAGATTAAAAAAGATAAAATCAATGAAGCAGTATATGATTTAAGATTTCTTCTAAATAGAGGTTATAGGAAGAAAAATGCCCTTCAATTTGTTTCAAATAAATATTTGCTAAGTAAGCGGGAACGTAATTATCTGGCCCGATCTGTTTTTTCTAACTTAAAATCTGAATCCAGAGGAGAAAAAATAGTTGAAATCACCCAAATAGAAAACAAATATCTTCTTGTGGATGGTTACAATGTTCTTATCACCACTGAAAGCATATGCCAGAGGGATTATGAATCTCTAATTCTATGCGATGACATGATTTTAAGAGATTTAAATGCTGTTTTTGGTAAATATAAATTTAAAGACTCTACAAAAAAGGCTTTAAATGCTATTTTGGAGCTTATAAATGAATATAACCCTGCTTATGTTAATTTTTTATTTGATAGTCCTGTAAGTTTCAGCGCTAAGCTTGCAAAACTTACAAATGAAATTATGCAGCATTATGGAATTCAAGGAAGTACAAATGTCTCTAAAAATGTTGATTTTGAAATTATAGAGTCATCAAAGACAAATAATGGAGTAGTTGCAACAGGGGATAGTGTAATAATAGATAAAATAGATAAAGTTGTGGATATACCTTTTATTATCCTGCAAAAATACAAAACTAAATAAAAATCATTTTTTTTACATAAAATACTTTAAAATTAAATTAAATAAAAGTAATTAACTCTTATAAGATTCTAAATACATTAAAAAATTAAAATCAATTAAATAAAAAAAGTGGTGATATTATGGAAAATAACAATGATTTATATGCAGAAAAGGCAGGAGAAGAACTTAAATCAAGAATTGAATGGTTTAAGGAAGCTCTTCAAGACGATGAAAAACGGGAAGAAATTCATGATAGTGTTCAAGGTTCAGAAATACTTGTTAGACTTGAAATTTTTCTACCATCAGATGATCCTGATAACTTTGCAGATGGGCTTTATCTCTACATTGATAACAGCGGACTAATTGTAGATGCAGATTATTATTTTAGAAAAACTAATGATGGTGCAGTAACCAGATTAGAAGGTGAAGAACTGCAAATAGTTAAAGACTTATTCCAGGATGCGTTTTCCCTTGAAATAGAATAAATTGTTCCTAAATAACTTATCAAACTATCTATAAATAGAGTTTAACGCTTAAAATAATATAGAATTTATTTTTTTAAGAATAATTTAATTAGGAAAATGAACATACTTTAGATGTATTTAATATAAATTAGAAATTAATAAAAAATTCAGAGTATAAAAAACAGATTATACTATGATTTAAACATAATTAAAGAAAAAAATATTTAAATAGAATAAACGATTTAAATTAACTTTCAGAATTATTTCAATAATATGCATACATTAAATTAAGCATGGAGGATGAAAATGCGCAGCTTTGAAAGACTGACTTCTCTAAAGGATTATATTCCTTTAAAAAGAAGGGAATCAGGAGGAAAAAATATAGGTCTTCTTGTTGATGGGCCTAATATGTTAAGGAAAGAGTTCAGCCTTAATCTTGATATTGTAAGGAAAATAATAGCTGAATATGGGGACATGAGGGTTGGTAAAGTTTTACTGAATCAATATGCTTCAGATAAACTTATAGAAGCAATTGTAAATCAAGGATTTACTCCTGTTGTTGTTGCTGGTGATACTGATGTTTACATGGCAGTTGAAGCCATGGAATTAATTTATAATCCTAATATTGATGTTGTTGCACTAATGACTCGTGATGCTGATTTTCTGCCCATCATAAGCAAGGCAAAAGAAAATGGGAAAGAAACAATTGTAATTGGAGCTGAACCCGGATTCAGTGCAGCACTGCAAAACTCTGCAGATCATTCCATAACCTTGAAATCTGAAAATCATAGGGGTAAACAAAGTCATAATAGGGAAGAAAATGCTTATTAATTCGTCTGTTGATGAGGTAAAAAAAAGGGAAAACTCCCTTAAAATCATTGATTCCATTATTAAAAACCATGGAAGAAATGCTCTTTATGATTTAACAGGTCTTGCCGGAGGATTTAAACTTAATCCTCAAGATATGGATTTTCTTGAGACATATGCAGGGCCTGCAATGTTTGAAAATGAGCTGCAGCGCCTTGGAACAGACTATCTTGGTGGGGAAAAAGTATTTGCTTTTAACAGAACCACATCAGGCATCCTTGCAACAATTTTAGCCCTTGTAAAACCAGGGGATGAAGTTATTCATTATTTGCCTAAATTTCCATCACATCCATCTATTCCTCGAAGCACGAAGCTTGTAGGGGCTTCTTATAAAGAATTTGACAATATTAATGATTTTGAAGTTCAAAATAACACAGCTCTTGTTATTATAACTGGTTCTACCATGGATCATGATATATTAGAAGAAGAGGAGTTTTTTAAGATAATTGACATTTCCAAATCAAAAAACATCCCTGTATTTGTAGATGATGCATCAGGGGCAAGATTAAGAACAGTGCTCTATAAACAGCCTAAAGCCATGGATATGGGTGCAGATATTGTTATAACAAGCACTGATAAACTAATGAATGGTCCAAGAGCAGGTTTAATGGCAGGGAAAAAAGAAATAATTGATTTAATAAAATCAAAAGCCCATGAATTTGGTCTTGAAGCCCAAACAGCTACTATTGTTGGTATAATAAGGGCAATTGAAAATTTCAGCGGGAAAAGAATGATTAGAGCATTCAAAGATAAACATGAAATTTATGAGGCCTTAAAAAAAGATATTGAATCTGTTAGGGAAACCCCAACAGGTGTAATGATTTCAGCAGATGATATAATTGCAGAATTGAAAAAGAAAGGTGTTAAAACAGATTTCACATCAGACGATGTTGCATGTGTATTTGCAGCTCTTTTACTTAGAAACTACCATATTTTAACTATTCCTGCTGTTGGAATGCCTGGCGCTTCTGCAACTTTGAGAATAGATCTTGCAGCTTCTGATTCAGAAAGGATTGATAATGAATATATTGTTAAGGCCATGATTGAGACTTTTTCACATCTTAGTGAGATTGTAAACTATAAAATGGCCTGTAAATTGATTTTATATGAAAATGACATAAGTAAATGATTTAATTTAACTATTTTATTCTTTTTTATATTTTTTTAATAGAAAGAGAGGCTTTTGAGCACATGATTGAGATCGATGGTTCGGATGGCGAAGGTGGAGGTTCTATTGTACGTATTGCTACTGCATTATCTGCTTTAAGTCAAGAAACCATAAACATAAAGAATATACGGTCAAACAGACCAAAAACTGGGCTAATGCCGCAACATTTAAATGCAGTAAAGGTAGTTGCGCAATTATCTCATGCATCATGTGATAAATTAGAGATAGGGTCAAATGAAATCTTTTTTAAACCTGAATCCATAAAGGGAGGGAATTTTGAAATTGACATAAAAACTGCAGGGAGCATTGCACTTGTTCTCCAGGCATTTATGATACCTGCTTTTTTTGCAAAATCAAGGGTAAATATAACTATTTGTGGAGGTACTGATGTTAGATGGTCTCCATCAATAAATTACCTGCAAAATATCACCCTGCCAATTCTAAAAACAATGGGATATGTTGCAGAAATAGATATAATCCGTCGCGGACACTATCCTCGTGGGGGAGGCATTGTAAAGGTTGAAATTGCTCCTGTAAAAAAATTAAAGCCAATTATAAGCACTGAACTTGAAGTGGATAGAATAAGAGGAATATCGCATAGTGTTAAGATACCAGAACATGTTGCAGTAAGGCAAGCTGAAAGTGCAGAAAAAGTGCTTAAAGCAAATGGATTTGATGCTGAAATTGAAATTGAACATTCAAACAATGCTTTAGGTGCAGGATCGGGAATAGTTCTTTGGAGTGAAGGAAAATCAAGAGTTGGTGGAAGTTCAATTGGAGAACGTGGTTTAAAAGCTGAAAACGTAGGTAAAAACGCAGCAAAAGAAATATTATACCATATATCAAAGGGCGCAGCAGTTGATAAATACATGGGTGACCAGTTAATTCCATATATGGCCATAAAAGGTAATTCTAAGATAAAAACAGCTGAATTAACTCTTCATACCCTTACTAATATTCATGTTGCAGAAAAAATAATGGATAAAAAATTTAGTGTAATTGGTGAATTGGGTGATATTGCAACTATTTCTGTTATTTAAGCTACGTGTCTGCATTCTCCAGATATAATCTTTTCAAGAGAGCCATTATTTAGCTCTACAATCAGTGCACCATCACTATTTACACCGACAGCTTCTCCTTTAATAATTTTTGTCCCTGTTTTAACTTCTACGCTGCTTCCAATAGTTTTTGAGTATTCACGCCATTTATTTAAGATGCTGTGGAAATTACCTTTACTAAATTCATTATAAATCTCTTCAAAGTTTTCAAGGAACTTCTGCACCAATATCATCCGGGACACGTCACCATCACGCAATTCACTTTTAATAGAAGTTGCTGTATCCTTTAATTCGGGAGGAAATGAACCTAAGTCAATATTTACATCAATACCTATTCCTATTACCATATAATCAATGGCATCTCTTTCAGTGCTTATTTCAGTTAATATGCCGCAAACTTTTTTATTATCTATTAAAATGTCATTTGGCCATTTAATGCCTACTTCTAATCCATATTCATCTTTTAAAGTTTTTGCAGCTGCAACACCTGCAGTAAATGTTAACTGAGGAGCATTAATAGGCAATATATCTGGTCTTAAAATTACAGACATCCAAGCACCACCCATAGGTGATATCCATTTTTTACCTCTTCTTCCCCTTCCTTTACTTTGACTTTCTGCTATTACAACTGTTCCTTCTGGTGCTCCATCAATAGCTAATTTTTTAGCAACTTCATTTGTAGAGTCAACCTCTCTAAAATAATGAATTTCATTACCTATACGGCTTGTATCAAGTATACTTTTGAGTTTATGGGGTAATATCAAAGTTAATTCCTCGTTAAGCTGGAATGCGTCGTTTGATATGTTTATTGTGTATCCTTCTTTTTTAAGTGTTTTAATGTGGTCTAGTATCTGGGAATGCTCAAATCCAAGTTGTGATGTTAATTCGTCAATACTCACAAATTCGCCTTTCTTTTCATAAAGAGATTCTAATACTTTATTTTTCATTTTAACACCAGATTTTTTTTATGAAATATTAAATTATTTATTTAATGAAACTAACTTTATGGCCTATTTTTTACCTAAATTAGCCATATAACTGTTTACAGCTCCAGAAACTGCAGCAATCTTAGGTGAAGGTAAAAATGTGGATTTTAGTCTTGCTGCTCTTTTTTCGTCGGATTTAATTACATCTTCCATGTGACCCATAATTTCATCACGATAATGGTCAACAAAATGTGTATGCAAATCTCCATCCCTGAAATGTTGGCTTAACATCATGGATTTGTGGAAAGGAATTGTAGTTTTAACTCCAAGTATAATATATTCATCTAAAGCCCTTTTCATACGATTTATAGCTTCATTTCTTGTCATTCCCCAAACTATCAGTTTAGATATCATTGAATCATAAAATGGAGGTATTGTATAGTTCATATAAACTCCACTATCTACTCTAACTCCAATTCCTCCTGGTGATCTGTAACCTGTTATTTTACCAGGATTTGGGGCGAAATCTGCAAGAGGATCTTCTGCGTTTATTCTGCACTCAATAGCATGACCTTTAACTATAATGTCTTCCTGCGCGCAGCATAATTCTTCCCCAGAAGCAATTTTAAGTTGCTGTTTTACAAGATCAATTCCTGTTACAATCTCTGTAATAGGATGCTCTACTTGAATACGAGTATTCATCTCAAGGAAATAATAATCACCATTAGAATATAAAAATTCAACAGTTCCTGCGTTTGTATAATCTATAGAAGAGGCAGCTCTTACTGCAGCTCCACCCATCTCTTCACGTAGTTCTTCTGTCATGATAGGAGAGGGAGATTCTTCAATCAATTTTTGATGCCTTCGTTGAATAGAACATTCCCTATCTGCAACATGAATAGTGTTTCCATGTTCATCAGCTAATATCTGAAACTCTATATGCCTTGGTTCTTCCACATACTTTTCAATATAGATAGTTGAATCTCCAAAGGCCGAAGCTGCAACAGATTGGGTGGATTCAATTGCCCTTACAAGTTCATCTTCTTCATAAACCGTACGCATCCCTATTCCACCACCACCGGCTGAAGCTTTTACAATAACAGGATAACCAATAGATTCAGCTATATCCACAGCCTCATCAAGTTCAGTTACACCTTTAGCAGTACCTGGAACCACAGGAACTCCTGCAGCTCGCATTAGTTTTTTGGATTCAATCTTGCTTCCCATGGAATTTATAACAGAACCTTTAGGTCCTATTAATTTAATACCGTGTTTTTCGCATTCTTCTCCTAATTTAGCGTTTTCTGCTAAGAATCCGTAACCAGGGTGGATTGCTTCAGCCCCGCATTTTTCTGCAGTGTCTATTATTTTCTCTATATTCAAGTAACTGTCTGATGGACTTGGTTTACCTATGTTATATGCTTCGTTAGCGTATTTTGCAAAAAGTGAGTTTTTATCAGCATCAGAATATACTGCAACGCTTTTTACGCCCAGTTCTTTACAAGCTCTCATAACTCTTATTGCGATTTCGCCACGATTGGCAATGAGGATTTTATTAAACATGATATCGCCTCTAAAATTTGTAGAAGTCTGTAGATCGACTTTGAAATCATTTGTATATATAATATATTCTATTATAACATTGATTTCTAATCATATTAATTATTTTATATCTATTTCATTATATTATTATATCTTCCAAAATCAAATATTAAAAATAAGATTCACAAGGTTAGGGGATGTTAAAAATGAGTAAAAAACCAGAAATCACTAAAAAAAGACATCTTGAAATGGTACTACAAAATATACTTCCCCATACAAAACCAAAAGTTCATTTAGAACAGTATACAACACCTGCAAACATAGCAGCAGCTATTTTGTGGAATGCATACTCTCTTGGTGATATTGAAGATAACAAAGTTGTGGATATGGGCTGCGGTACAGGGATATTTGCTGTTGGTGCCGTTCTCATGGGTGCAAGAAAAGTTATGGGAATAGACATTGATCCAGATGCAATAGAGATTGCAAAGAAACATGCATCTGAATTTGGCATTGATAATCTGGCTGAATTTATTTCAGGCGATGTTAAAGATATTGTTTGCAATGCAGATACTGTAATTCAAAATCCGCCTTTTGGCGCCCAAAAAGCCGGGAGAAAAAATGCAGATAGAATTTTCATGAAAAAAGCCATTGAAATTGCCCCTGTAGTTTATTCTTTCCATATGAAAGAGACAGAAGAATTTGTAGAGAAATATTTTGCTTCTTTAGGGGGTTTGGTTACTCATAAGTTTTATTACAGTTTTAATATACCTAAAATTTATGATTTCCACCGGAAAGAGAAAATTAACATTGATGTAGTTGTTTTTAGGATAGAAAAGAATATATAAATAGAATAAGGAATACACATTAAGATTTTAAAATCTTCTTAAGGTGTATAAAACCATAAAATATTTTATGCTGATTTACATATATTATTAATAGGTTAAAATGGTAAATACTTCAAATCTGCATTATTTATATATAACTTAAATCAAACCTTAGGGTGTTGTACACAATATATATATGAAGACAAAAACAGATAATGGAGAATGGAACAGAAACATTTAACCATTTTTATACCTGCCTCAATAACTGCTGAGACAAAGGATTTAAGAATTAAAACTTACAAGGTGGGTTTGATTGGTAGATCTGCAGCTATCTTCAAGGCTGACAAGATCGTTGTTTATAACGATAATTCAGATAGGAAAGAGGTAAAGTTTATTAGTGATGTTCTCGCTTATATGAATACGCCTCAATACCTTCGTAAAAAGGTATTTCCAATCTCAAGGGAACTAAAAAATGTGGGAATTCTTCCACCACTTAGAACTCCCCACCATCCTACAGATGAAGCAGAAGTAGGCGATTATAGGCAGGGATTCACTGTAAAAAGGACAAAGAAAGGTACAATAGTTGATATTGGGGCGGATAGACCCGCGCTTTGTCGTGAAAAACTCAGCATAAATAAAATATTTAGCTTCCGTGTAGTGAAGCTGTCAAAAAAAGACATATTAATAGAACCGGATAAACCAGACTTTTACTGGGGTTACGAGGTTTTATCTACTTATAAGGACTTGTATGAAAGCATATTAGAAGTAAAACCCGATTTTGTTATTGGAACTTCTAGATATGCCGAGCCCATCACTTCTATTTTAGATGAAGTAAAGCACAAGATAAAAGATGCCAAACACGTGGCTATTTTGTTTGGTGGTCCTTATTCAGGCTTGCATGAACTTATTCAGGGCCGAAAAAACTTAATAGATCTTGAAGTCAATACGGTCCCATCACAAGGAACTAAGACTATAAGGACTGAAGAGGCGGTTTTAACAACTTTATCTGCATTTAACTTGCTTTTAAATGCAGAATAACTAGGAAAATTGAAAGAATTGTGAAGTAAGGAGGTAAATTAAAAATGAGTAGACATCATCAACCACGAAGTGGATCAGTTGCATTTAGTCCTAGAAAAAGGGCAGTAAAACAATCCCCTAGGATCAAATCCTGGCCTGAGACAGAAGAAACGGGGTTACTTGGATTTGCAGGGTATAAAGTGGGAATGACCCACGTAATAATGAATGATAATAGGAAAAACTCACCAACTGAAGGAATGGAAATATCAACTCCCGTGACTATATTGGAAGTACCACCTGTTGTTGTAATGGGCATAAGGGCCTACAAAAAAACTACTTATGGGCTTAAAACCATGATTGACGTTATGGCAAGTGATTTAAGCGAAGAACTCTTGCGAAAAATACCAATACCTGAAAAATATGATACTGATTCTAATTTAACTAAATTAAATGAAAATATTGATAATGTTGCAGATATACGCGTTTTAGTACATACCAACCCAAAACAAGTTACAGGTATTCCAAAAAAGAAACCTGAGATAATAGAATGTGGAGTTGGCGGAGCTACAGTTGCTGAAAAACTTGAATACGCTAAAAGTATTCTTGGAAGCGAAATAAATGCAGCTGACGTTTTTTCTGATGGAGAACATATTGATTCTATAGCAATTACCAAAGGTAAAGGATTCCAAGGACCTGTTAAAAGATGGGGAATTAGAATACAATACGGAAAAGCTGCTAGAAGTAGTAAAGGAAGGCACGTTGGTTCATTAGGTCCATGGTCACCAGAAAGGACAATGTGGACAGTTCCACAAGCAGGTCAAATGGGATACCATAAAAGAACTGAATATAATAAAAAGATTCTTAAAATTGCAGATGTATCAGAAGTAGATGCTGTAAATCCTGATGGAGGATTTATTAAATATGGTCTCGTGAAAAATAATTATATTATAGTGAAAGGATCACTTCCAGGCCCATCAAAAAGGCTTGTAATATTAAGAAAAGCAATGAGACCTCACAGAAAGCATAATGATGCACCAGTGATATCACATATCTCAACTGCTTCAAAACAAGGAGTTTGAGTTTAAATCATGTTTATGTTTGGAAATAATTAAAGAGGGATATTAAAATGAAAAAGATCAAGGTTTACTCATTGGAAGGCGAAGTCATTGACGAAATCAAGCTGCCTGAGATTTTCAACGAAGAATTCAGACCAGATGTCATTAAAAGAGCGGTAATTTCATCACAAACTGCAAGGATTCAACCATGGGGAACAGATCCTATGGCAGGAAAAAGAACAACTGCTAAATCATATGGTTCTGGTCGTGGTGCAGCAATGGTTCCTCGTGTAAAGGGAAGCAGACACCCAGCAGGTTCAAAAGCGGCATTTGTACCTCAAGCTGTAGGTGGTAGGAGAGCACACCCTCCACGAGCTCAAAGAATCATCCATGAGAAAGTAAACAGAAAAGAAAGAAGATTAGCAATAAGATCAGCAGTTGCAGCGACTACAAACAACGAATTGGTAGAAAACAGAGGACACAAGATCCAAAATGTTCCTCAAATTCCATTTGTAGTTGATGACGAACTGGCTAAAATTAAAAACACCAAAGAAACAAGAGAAATATTCAAAAAACTTGGAATAATGGATGACATAGTCCGAGCCAAAACCGGTAAAAAGATAAGAGCTGGAAAAGGTAAAATGAGGGGCCGAAAGTACAAAGTACCAAAGGGACCTCTAATAGTAGTTGGCGAAGACAAAGGAATAAGCTTGGGTGCAAGAAACCATCCTGGTGTAGATATAGTGTCGGTAGAAAACTTAAATGCTGAACTTTTAGCTCCAGGTACACACGCAGGTAGATTTACAATATACACAAAATCTGCCATTGAAAAATTAGGTGAATTATTCCAATAAAGTTATAGGACGTGTGAAAATGGATCCTTATGCAATAATAGTAAAACCACACTTAACAGAAAAAAGTATGAACTCTATTGACCAAAATAATGAGTTAACATTCATAGTACTGCGAACTGCTAGAAAAGCAGATGTAAAAAGCGCGTTTGAGGACCTTTACGCTGTTAAAGTAGAAAGAGTAAACACTCAATTTACTTCAAAAGGTGAAAAGATAGCATATATTAAACTTGCAGCAGAACACAGCGCAGAGGATATAGCAGTTAAAATGGGAGTATTCTAAATAACTCCAATTTAATCTAATTATCCGCAAAGACCAAATAGGGTCATGTATGGAGGAATAAATAATGGGAAAACGTTTAAAATCACAAAGACAAGGGAGAGGAACTCCTACTCATAGGAGTGCATCCCATCGATTCAAAGGAAGGATCGAATACAGATCGTATGATAATGTAGAAAAAGAAGGCAGTTTGAAAGGAAAAATTGCTGATATCATTCACGATCCTGGAAGAAGTGCACCAATAGCATTGGTAAAATTTGAAAATGGTGAAAAATTACTGGTATTAGCACCAGAAAGTATACAAATAAATGATGATATAGAATTTGGAGCTTCAGCACCAATCAAAGCAGGAAATGCATTACCACTTGCACAGATTCCAGAAGGAACACCTGTATATAATCTTGAAAAAAGCCCTGGAGACGGCGGAAAATTCGTTAAAGCATCAGGCACTCACGCTTCTTTAATAACCCATGATGTAGGAAAGGCAATAGTAGAATTGCCATCAGGAGAATTAAAAGCATTTCATCCTGCCTGCAGAGCAACCATTGGAGTAGTTGCTGGAGGAGGAAGGAAAGAAAAACCATTCCTTAAAGCAGGAAACAGATACTACGCTTTAAACGCTAAAGGTAAAAAGAATGTTAGCGTTAGAGGAGTGGCAATGAACGCAGTAGATCACCCACACGGTGGTGGAAACAGACAACATCCTGGAAAGCCGACTACAGTTTCAAGACATGCGCCACCAGGAAGAAAAGTAGGTTCAATCGCTGCTAGAAGAACAGGGAAAAGAAGATAAAATTAAAATTTTTAAAAAAAGGGAACCCTCAAACATTTCAGTTTGGGGCACCGAAAATCGAAGCTTGCAAAAATCTTTTCAAAGATTTTTGCGCTCCAAAAATTCTTCGAATTTTTGAGAGATTTTCGAGTGTAAATAAAATAAAAGCTCAAATAAAATATGAGGAGGCGACTAATTGGCTAGAAAAGAATTTATATATCGCGGTTATACATTAGAAGAGTTACAACAGATGCCTTTGGATAATGTTATACAACTCTTCCCATCAAGACAGAGAAGATCCCTTAGAAGGGGATTTCTCCCAAGACAAAAGAAAGTGCTTGAAAATATAAGAAAAATAAAAAAAGAAGGAAAAAAGGGCGGAAGACCACAGATAATCAAAACTCATTGTAGGGACATGATTGTTCTCCCAGAAATGGTAGGATTAACCTTTGGAATTTACAATGGAAAAGAATTCACAGAAGTAACCATACTACCAGAAATGATTGGATGTTACTTTGGGGAATTTGCACTTACAAGAAAACGAGTACAACACGGGGATCCTGGAATGGGTGCTACAAGGTCATCTATGTTCGTACCTCTTAAATAAGGAGAGAATACAATGGCAAAGATTAACTACGCTTATACGGATGACAATAAAGCTAAAACAGCTAAGGCTCTTGGAAGATCCCTTAAGATCTCTCCAAAACATTCTGTTGAAATATGTAACAAAATAAGAGGAATGAATGTAGAAACTGCCAAAAATTACCTTGAAGACGTAATTGAAATGAAAAAAGCAGTTCCTTTCAAAAAGCATAACAAAAAAGTAGGTCACAGAAGAGGGTTAGAAGGCTGGCCAACTGGTAGATATCCAGTGAAAGCAGCAGCCCAAATTCTTGATATAATTAAAAGTGCTGAAGCAAATGCTGAATACAAAGGCCTTGATACCGAAAATCTTAAAATAATACACATATCTAGCCACAAGGGATACGTAATACGTGGATGGACTCCAAGAGCTTTTGGAAGAGCCAGTCCATTTAACACACCAACCACCCACATACAGATTGTTCTAGAGGAGGCACAGAATTAAATGATTGAAAAAGATTTTGTCACAGAAGGTCTTAAAAGGACAAGAATTGATGAATACCTTGAAAACGAGCTTGAAAGGGCAGGTTATGGTGGAATGGAAATTCAAATAACCCCTCTAGGTACAATGATTGTTGTTTATGCTGAACGTCCAGGAATGGTTATTGGAAGAGGTGGAAAAACCGTCAGAAACATAACACAAACCCTAAAAACAGGCTACGGACTTGAAAATCCTCAAGTAGAAGTTAAAGAAGTTGACATTCCTGAACTTAACCCTAAAATAATGGCTCATAAAATTGCAGCAATGCTGCAGCGTGGAATGCACTTTAGAAGAGTAGCGTACACAGCACTTAGAAGAATAATGGGTGCCGGAGCACAGGGTGTAGAAGTTACGATTTCTGGTAAAATAAGAGGTGCAAGGTCAGCAACAGCAAAATTCAATGATGGTTACATTAAAAAATGTGGTGAACCATCTATAAGGTTTGTTAAAGAAGGATTTGCAACTGTTCAACTAAAACCTGGAGTTTTAGGAATATATGTTAGAATTATGCCGCCAGGAATGATTTTACCTGATAAAGTGGATATTCTACAAGTTGCTGTTGAAGAACCGGAAGCTGAAACAATCTCTGAAACTTTAGAAGTAGAAGAAGTTGAAGAATCTTCAGATCAAGAAATTGAGGACACAAAAATCAGTGAAATCGCTGAAGAGCTTGAAGAAGAAACTTCTGAAGAGTTAGAAGAAGCAGAAGATATTGCTGAGGAACTGGAAGAAGCAGAGGAATCTGTTGAAGAGGAGCCTGAATCTGAAGAAGCTGTTGAACCGGAATCTGAAGAGGAACCTGAAGAATCTGTTGAAGAGGAGCCTGAATCTGAAGAAGCTGTTGAACCGGAATCTGAAGAGGAACCTGAGTCTGAAGAAATTACTGAAGATGAATCTGGTGAGGAACTGGAAGAAGCAGAGGAAACTATTGAGGAACCTGAAGAGGAGCCTGAAAAAGCTTCTAAAGAACCTGAAAAGGCACAAGAAGAGTCAAAAAAGCCAGAATAGAAATATTGCATATGCATAAATATAAAAAGGATGGAATAACATGGTAATATTAAGGAGCAAAGAAATACGTGAAATGGAAACCGAGGACATCCAGAAGAAACTGGATGAACTCAAAGCAGAATATGCAAAAAATATTTCAAAGAGTTCTGCAGCAGGAGTTTATGAAAATCCTGGGAAAATCAAGGAACTTAAAAGAACAATTGCACGTGTCCTTACCATAATGAACGAAAAACAGAGGGAGAAGTAAAATAGATGAAAGTCTGCGAGATTTGTGGTCTTCCAGAAGAACTTTGTGTCTGTGAAGAAATAGCTAGAGAAATTCAAAAAGTTAAAGTATACACAGTAAGAAGGCGTTTCGGAAAGCTTATGACCATTGTAGAAGGTATAGATAAGCACGATATAGATATAAGAGAACTAACAAAGGAACTCAAGAATAAATGCGCCTGTGGAGGGACTGCTAAAAAAGGCCAGATTGAACTTCAAGGGGACCATAAAAGGAAGGTCAAGCAAGTTCTGGCTAATATGGGTTTTTCTTCAGATACAATAGAAATAAGATAATTTCAATAGAAAATTCAGTGAAATAAAGACAATCTCTCAGTTTAAAGCTATTAAACTGCTAACAAAGTAAATAAGACTTTCAAACACGAAAAATGATAACTCCAAAGAATATATTCCAACATGAGCTAATAGGACTCCCTGTTAAGATTGTAAATAGTACTCATGATGGATTCATAGGAATAGAAGGAAAAGTTGTTGATGAGACTAAAAACACCATCAAAATTGAACAAGAGGACGAAACTGAGAAAGTAGTTCCCAAGGGAGTTGCAACTTTTCATTTTAATTTGCCTGAGGGCATTATTGTAGAAATAGATGGCAATATTATCATTGCTCGCCCTGAAGATAGGATAAAAAAGAAATTCAGGAAATATTGGTGATAACATGGTAGGTATTGATGTTCAAGAACCTAAAGAAAAATGTGACGATCCGAACTGCCCATTTCATGGAGCTCTTCCAGTAAGAGGCCAGATTTTAGAGGGTATTGTTACAAGCGACAAAGCTGAAAGGACAATCACAGTAGAAAGAAGTTTTTATAAATTTATAAGAAAATACGAAAGATACGAAAAAAGAAAATCAAAAATAACCGCTCACAAGCCTGACTGTATTGATGTAAATATAGGTGATGCAGTGAAAATCGCAGAATGCAGGCCTTTAAGTAAAACCAAACATTTCGTGGTTTTAGAGGTTAAAGGAGACAAATAAATGAAAGCTATCACTTCAAATGTTACAAGAGTTTTACCAATAGGTGCAAGACTCCAGTGCATTGACAACACAGGTGCAAGGGAAGTTGAAATTGTATCTGTTAAAGGATACAAAGGTGTAAGAAGGAGACTTGCAATCGCAGGTGTAGGTGACATGATTATAGTTACTGTTAAAAAAGGAACTATAGACATGAGAAAAGAAGTTATGACTGCTGTTGTTGTAAGACAGAAAAAAGAATACAGAAGAGCAGATGGCTTAAGGGTTAAATTTGAAGACAATGCTGCAGTTATAATAACTCCAGAAGGTACATTAAAGGGTTCTGAAATAAGAGGCCCTGTTGCTAAAGAAGCAGCTGAAAGATGGCCAAGTATTGGAAGTGCTGCAAGCACTATAGTTTAATGGTGATAAAATGTCAAAACAACCAAGAAAACAAAGGAAACTTCTTCACAAAGCACCATTACATGTAAGACATAAATTAATGAGTGTTACATTAAGTAAAGAACTCAGAGAACAGCATGGAAAAAGATCCATCCCTGTAAAAAAAGGTGACACTGTAAAAATAATGCGTGGAGACTTTAAAGACCACGAAGGAAAAGTAGAAAAAGTGGATCTTAAAAAATACAGAGTTCAAATTGAAGGAGCTTCATTACAAAAACCAGACGGAAATCAAATTTATCACTCTGTACACCCATCCAAACTTATGATAGTAGAGCTTGATTTGGATGATGAAGAGAGGAATAAAATAATGGAGAGGAAGGGATAAAATGGCAATAATGGGATCTAGAAAACATCTCAAGCGTTTTAAAGCGCCAAAACATTGGCCAATCCATCCAAAAGAAAATAAATGGACCGTAAAACCAAATGCAGGTCCTCACGCTATAGATGAATCATTACCTTTACTTCTTGTAGTTCGTGATATTCTCAAAGTTGCTGATAATGCCAGAGAAGCAAAACGAATTATAAACAGCGGCGAAATTCTTGTAGATGGAAGGGTAAAAAAAGATTATAAATTCCCTGTTGGATTTATGGATGTAATAGAAATTCCAAAATCAGAAAGTATATATAGAGTTTTACCGGATGAAAAAGGAAGATTAGTACTTTATCCAATAGCAACAGAGAATAAAGAATTTAAACTCTGTAAAATCACTAATAAAACCACTATAAAAGGTGGCAAAACTCAACTTAACTTACATGATGGAAGAAACTGTCTTAGTGAAGATGAATGCAGGGCAGGGGATGTAATAATCCTTAAAGTTCCAGAACAGGATATATCTGAAGTAATTAAATTCGAAAAAGGAACTATTGGCCTTATAACTGGTGGAAAACACATTGGTGAAATTGGTAAAATTAAGGAGATTAACATAACAAAATCTTCAATGCCTAACACCGTTGAAATAGAAACCGAAAATAAAAAGACATTTCTTACATTAAAAGAGTATGTTTTTGTAATCGGTAAAACCAAACCTGTAATCACACTTCCTGGAGGTAAATAGATGAACCCAATGGAAGAAGTAAAAATAGCAAAGGCAACAATCAACATTGGTGTTGGTGAAGCTGGAGAAAGGCTTGTAAGGGCTGAGAACTTAATTAAAAGCATAACAAACCAACAACCAGTACGTACTTTTTCTAAAGTTACAAATCCTGAATTTGGTATAAGAAAAGGGCAACCCATAGCATGTAAAGTTACATTAAGGGGAGAAAAAGCTGACAAAGCCATTAAAATGATTCTTGATGGTATTGAAAACAAATTAAAAACAAGCCAATTCGATGCTCAAGGAAATGTTTCATTTGGAATAGAAGAACACATAGACATTCCAGGAATGCGCTATGATCCAGATATAGGTATATTTGGAATGAATATTTCCGTAACATTCGAAAAAGCAGGTTATAGAATTAAAAAAAGGAAAATCCAAAGGAAAAAAATCCATAATAAACATAAAGTAACTTCAGAAGAAACTATAAACTTTATGAAGGAAAATTTCCAAGTTAGGATTAAATAAGGTTGCAGGAAATGTGTAAATTTCCTGAACCCCAAAATGAAAAATTTTTAGGTGATACACTTGCCAAGAAAATACGGAAAAGCATCAAGAAAATGTAGAAGATGCGGCGATCACTCTGCATTAGTTAGAAGATACGGGCTTATGTTATGCAGACAATGCTTCAGAGAACTCGCACACAAAATAGGATTTAAAAAATACAATTAAGAGGTGTTATTCGTGCTTATGGATCCTTTAGCAAACGCGCTTACTAACATGAGAAATAATGAAATGCAGGGAAATAATAGATGTAAAATTTCACCTGCATCAAAAATGATAGGGCGCGTTCTAAGAACAATGCAAAAAGAAGGATATATCGGCGAATTTGAATTTGTCGATGACAACAAAGCCGGACAGTTCATAGTAGAACTTGAAGGAAATATAAATAAATGCGGTGTTATAAAGCCAAGACACGCCGTTGGAAAGGACGATTTTGAAAAATTTGAAAAGAGATACTTGCCCTCCAAAAACTTTGGAATTATGATACTTACAACACCAGAAGGAATCATGACTCACAAAGAAGCAAAAGAAAAGGGAATTGGCGGTAGACTCTTAGTATATGTCTATTAAGGTGATAAAATGGTTGAAGCAGTAGTCCTTAGAGAAGAAATCGAGATTCCTGAGGGTATCGACGTCACCATAAATGGTGAAGTAACCGTGAAGGGATCAAAGGGACAGCTCTCAAGGAAATTTAAGCATTCCAATATTGTCATTAAAAAGGAAGATGAAAAAATTGTTTTAGAAAGTAATTTTCCTAAAAAAAGAGATAAAGCAATGCTTGGAACTATAAAATCCCATATTGATAATATGATTATAGGATTAACTGATGGATTTACTTATAACATGAAAATAGTTTATGCTCACTTCCCTATGACTGTAAAAGCTGCAGGGGATAAAGTTATAATAGAAAATTTCCTCGGTGAAAGATACCCGCGAACAGCAAAAATTGTAGGAAACGCTAAAGTCCAGATAAAAGGTGAAGAAGCAATCGTTACAGGTGCTAACAAAGAAGAAGTTGGACAAACAGCAGCTAACTTAGAGCAAGCTACAAAAATAAAGGGAAGAGATCCAAGGGTGTTCCAAGACGGAATATACCTTGTAAGTCGGGAATAACGGCGGTGACAATATGAAAAAACCAAATTTCAAAAGACAGGAATGGTTTAGATACAAGAAACTTGGGGATAAATGGAGAAAGGCTAGAGGTAAAACTAGTAAAACCCGAAGATACGAAAAAGGGAAACCCGCAATGCCTTCAATAGGCTACGGATCTCCAAAAGTAACAAGAGGGCTCCATCCATCAGGATACAGAGATGTACTTGTCCGCAACCTAAACGAACTTGAAAACCTGGATCCATCTGTTCAAGCCGGTAGAATTAGTGCTACAGTTGGAAAAAGGAAAAAAGAAGTTATGCTTCAAAAAGCAAAAGAATTAGGGATCAAGATTCTAAATAAGGGAGTTTAAGTACTAAATGCAGAGTGCTTAAGTCAGTAAAATCTGACACACAAATATAAATTGCAATTTAATCGCAAAAAAACCAATTAAGGTAAATTTTGATCAGCCTTTCAAAAATAAAGCTCTAAAACTTTCAATAAATATAAACTTGTATATAATGGCTTAAAATCTATATTTCAAGGAATTATTGACAGTTCTATAGGTTTTTTGAAGAGGTTGAAGGGAGGTTTCTTAATGAATCTTACTACTCAAAAGAGATTGGCCGCAGATATACTCAAAGTCGGGGAAAACAGGGTATGGATAGATCCTGAAAGAACAGAAGAAGTATCAAGAGCCATAACTCGTGAAAACGTAAAACAATTAATTGATGATAAAGCCATAAGAGCTAAGCCTCAAACTGGCATAAGCAGCTATAGATCAAAGAAAATTGCTGCACAGAAGAAAAAAGGAAGAAGAAAAGGTCAAGGTAGTACTAAAGGAGCTAAAGGAGCTAAAAATCCAAAGAAAGAAGCATGGATGACTACTATAAGGGCTTTAAGAACTGATCTAAAGGATATGAGAGAAAACAGGGAGATAAACAAAACTACCTACAGAAAGCTCTATAGGATGGCAAAGGGTGGCGCTTTCAGAAGCAAATCCTACATGAAAACCTATGCAAGGGATCATGGCCTGCTCAGGTAGATAAGGAGGAATTTAATTGGCACACGGATCAAGATACAAAGTGGCATTTAAGAGAAGAAGAGAAGGTAAAACTGATTATGGGGCCCGATTAAGGCTTATTGATTTAGAAAAAGCAAGGATGGTTGTAAGAATTACAAACAATCATGTAATTGCTCAAATAATAAAAGTAGCTCCAGAAGGAGATGAAACAATTATTTCAGCACATTCCAATGAACTTAAACAAATGGGATGGCTTGGATCTACAAAAAACAGCTCTGCAGCATATTTAACTGGATTCTTATGCGCTAAAAAAGCTTTAAAAGATGATGTAGACACAGCTGTTTTAGATATTGGTTTAAAATCACCTACAAAAGGCACTAAGGTTTTTGCTGTATTAAAAGGAGCAGTAGATGCTGGACTAAACATTCCTCATGGCGATTCAGTCTTACCTACAGATGAAAGGATAAGAGGGGAACACGTAGCACAATATGCAGAATCTTTAAGTGAAAAAGAACTTAATGAGAAATTTTCACAATATATAAAGAATGGATTATCCCCAAAAGATCTCCCAGACCATTTTGAAAAAATTAAACAGAAAATAAGTGAAGAGGGATCATAATGAATTATAATAAAGAAGAATGGGAGCCTAAAACTAATTTGGGACATTTGGTCAAAGACGGAACTATAACTGATATAGATGAAATCTTTGAAAAAGGACTTCCTATAATGGAACTTGAAATTGTTGATAAACTCCTACCTGATTTAGAAGAAGAAGTAATGGATGTAAACCTCGTGCAGAGAATGCACAAATCTGGTAGAAAAGTTAACTTCAGAGTAATTGTCGCAGTTGGAAATAAAAACGGATATGTAGGTCTTGGACAGGGAAAAGCCAAAGAAGTAGGTCCTGCAATAAGAAAAGCTGTTGATAACGCTAAATTTAATATAATCAAAGCCAGAAGAGGCTGTGGTGATTGGGGATGCGTATGTGGAAGAGAACACACCGTACCATTTAAAGTTGATGGGAAAAAAGGCAGTGTAAGAGTAACATTAATCCCAGCACCAGGTGGAGTTGGTCTTGCAATAGGAGATGTTGGAAAAACTATCTTAGGACTTGCAGGAATAGATGATGTATGGTCTCAAACAATGGGCCAAACACAGACAACCATAAACTTTGCAGGCGCTGTTTTTGATGCTTTGAAAACTTTAAGCAAAGTTAAAGCAACAAAATCTGACCTTAAAAATCTTGGAGTAGCAGTATAAGGTGATAACATGATTGCAGCAATAAGAGTAAGAGGTAGGACAGGGATTAAAAAGGACATTGCAGACACACTTGACATGTTAAAACTTACAAGAATCAATCATGCAGTCTTAATCGAAGAAAACCCTAGTTATCAAGGAATGCTTCAAAAAGCCAAAGATTACATAACTTGGGGAGAAATTGACTCTGAAACAGTGGCTAAAATTATATCCAAAAGAGGAAAATTAGCTGGTAACATTAAAGTCACTGAAGATTACCTAAAGGAAAATACAGATTATTCCTCAGTAGAAGAACTTTCAAAGGCAGTAGTAGATTCTGGTGCTAAACTGGAAGATAGTGGAATAAAACCAGTATTTAGACTTCACCCTCCACGAAAAGGATACGAAGACATTAAAAAAACTTTTGTAGAATCTGGAAGTTTAGGTTACAGAGGAGATAAAATAGGAGATCTTATAAAAAAGATGATCTAATATTTTTTAAAGATCAAAAAACTCTTATTTCATGAATTTGATGAAACTTTCAAGAGGGAATAACGATGATAAGAAGGACAAAAAAAATAAGGAAATTGAGAGGATCACGAACCATTGGTGGCGGATGTTCTAAAAAACGAAGAGGAGCAGGCCATAGAGGTGGAAGAGGAAATGCAGGTCTCCATAAAAGTAAATGGACATGGACCGTTAAATATGATCCAAAACACTTCGGAAAATATGGATTTAAAAGACCACCACGAAGTATTTTAAAATTCAATCCGGTTAATTTAGATTACTTAGATGAAAAATCAGAAGAATTAGTAAATCAGGGTTTAGCTTTAAAGAAAAATGGCGCAATTGAAATAAACGTCACAGACCTTGGTTACAATAAAGTTTTAGGAAAAGGTAAAGTAAACAGGCCTTTAATAGTAAAATCTCCTAAATTCTCCAGTTCCGCAATACAAAAAATAGAGGAAGCTGGCGGAGAAATAGTAACTTTATAATGTATTTAAGGCAAGGAGTGAAGCTCATTGATTGAAAAATTACAGCCAATTTTTTCATGGATTCCTCAAGTCAAGTCACCTCAACACAGACAGCCTTTTAAGGATAAACTCAAGTGGACAGGTATAATTCTTATATTATATTTTGTCCTTGCTAATATCCACCTTTTTGGGCTTAGTCCAACTGCTGTTGACCAATTTTCGCAGTTAAGGGCAGTACTTGCAGGGGAATTTGGTTCCATTATTACTTTGGGTATAGGGCCTATAGTAACATCATCCATTATTCTCCAGCTTTTAGTTGGAGGAAAAATATTGAATCTGGATCTTTCAAGACATGAGGATAAAGCTTTGTTCCAGGGCACTCAAAAGCTCCTTGCTATAATATTTACTTTATTTGAAGCAGCAGTAATGGTTTTGGCAGGTTTACTTCCTCCATCAGCACCAGAACTTGCAGCAATTCTTATAGCTCAAATAACTCTTGGTGGAATCCTCATTATATTTTTAGATGAAGTTGTATCAAAATGGGGATTTGGAAGTGGTGTAGGCCTCTTCATTGTTGCAGGAGTATCACAGGCAATAGTTGTGGGAACGTTTAACTTCCTTGCATCTCCAACATCACCAGGAGTACCTGCAGGAGCAATTCCTAAGTTTATATATCTTTTAACTACAGGAGCTCCTGATTTCAGCATACTCATTCCAGTACTTGCTACTATTATTGTTTTCCTAGTAGTAGTATACGCTGAAAGTATGCGGGTCGAAATACCTCTTTCTTATGGTGGGGTAAAAGGAGCAAGAGGAAAATATCCCCTAAGATTTATTTATGCAAGTAATATGCCTGTTATTTTGACTAGTGCACTTCTTATGAATGTGGCATTATTCGCTGGTTTATTCCAGAAAATTGGTTTCCCTATTCTGGGGACAATTTCTCAAGGCCAAGCTGTAAGTGGAATTGCATATTATTTATCAACCCCATCCAGCCTAAGTGTAGTGCTTACAGACCCCATAAAAGTAGCAATTTATGGAGTTGTGTTTACAGCATTATGTGTACTTTTCGCATGGCTTTGGGTGGAAATGAGTGGAATAGGACCAAAAAAGGTCGCTGCAGATCTTCACAGAATGGGAGTGCAAATTCCAGGACATAGAAGCAGTAAAACACACTTTGAAAGAATATTAAAGAAATATATTCCAGCTATAACTATCCTTGGTGGTGCATTTGTTGGTCTTTTAGCTTTTGGTGCAGATTTAACCGGTGCATTAGGCGGAGGTACAGGTGTTCTACTTACTGTTGGTATTGTGTACAGATTATATGAAGAAATAGCTCAAGAACAGTTAATGGACATGCACCCAATGCTCAGAAAGTTCTTAGGTGATTAATTAGAAGGGATAAAAATGAAAGTTGTTGTAATTGCAGGAATTCCAGGATCAGGAAGTACTACAGTACTAAATAGCGCACTTGAAAATCTTAATTACATAAATGTGAATTATGGAGATGTTATGATTAAGATAGCCCAAGATGAGGGTATTGTTGAAGATAGAGATGCTTTAAGGACATTATCTCCAGATGTACAAAAAGAAATTCAAAAGAATGCTGCAAAAAGTATAAGAGAGATGTCGCAAGTAAATAATATAATTGTGGATACTCATTGTACTATTAAAACACCTGCTGGTTTTTTGCCTGGACTTCCAAAATGGGTATTAGATGAGCTTCAACCAGACATGTTCATATTAATTGAAGCAGACAATGATGAAATCCTGATTAGAAGGCTAAGCGATAAGACTAGAACAAGAGATATGGAGAAACTAATTGATATTGGACTTCATCAAGAAATGAACCGTTCAGCTGCAATGGCTTATGCTACACTTACAGGTGCTACTGTAAAAATCATTAAAAATCATGATAATCGGCTTGAAGAGCCAGTTGAAGACATGGTAAACACATTAAAATGACTTATAGAATAATAAAACTTTAAGAGAAGAGGAAAACAAAATGGTACTTGAAATATTATGGGGTCCGCTAAATGCTGCTTTAAATCCTTTTATACAATATATGGGTCCACTTATGGCTATATTGATAATAGGTGTTGTAATATCACTTATAACTACAGTTGCACAAAAAGTTCTTGTAGATCAAGACAGGCTTCTATTCCTTCAAAAAGAAATGAAGGATTTCCAGCAAGAGATGATGGAAGCCAGAAAAACAAATGATCCAAAAGCATTAGAGAAAATGCAAAAAAAACAGATGGAATTCATGGGTTTGCAGAAAGAAATGATGACAATGTCATTTAAACCGATGATAGTGACATTCCTTCCTATAATTATCATATTTTGGTGGATATCCCAAAATTCATTATTAAATTCAATGATTGTTAATTTACCAGCAACTGCTTATTACGCGCTTTTAGTTCCATTGTGGCATGCACTCCCATTTTATGGGGGGACAATACCTGGAGCTCCTGAAATGTCAATCACATGGCTTGGATGGTACATATTATGTTCATTTGGGTTCTCAATGCTTTTCAGGAAACTAATGGGAATTAAAAGTGGCGGAGGAATGTAACTCCATTATATTTCAATTTCATGGACTCATTAAGTGTCAAAATTAAACTCCCAAAAATCGTAGATTTTTGGTGCCCCAGAAATCCTCAAAAACCTTCGGTTTTTGGGAGTTAGAAAATACTTAGTATTTTCTAAAATTCGTAGAATTTCTGTAGGGTTTTAAAGAAGTAGGAGAGATGTAAATGCCTGAATTAAGATACAGATCTAGATCATATAAAAGAGTATTCAAAAAAACCCCTGGAGGAAAAACGGTTTTACGTTACAAGAAGAAAAAGCCCAGCAAGCATATTTGTGCCGAATGCGGTAAACTTCTTCATGGAGTTCCAAGGGGAAGACCATACCAAATAGGAAAACTTTCCAAATCTAAAAAAAGGCCAAACAGGCCTTATGGTGGAAACCTTTGCCCACAATGCACACGAAAAGTGTTTAAGCAAGGGGCAAGGGAATGATTATAACTATCAGTGGATTAGCTGGAAGTGGTACCACTACAGCATCTAAAATCCTATCAAAAAAAATGGATATTCCATATATCTCAGCAGGTGATATATTTCGCCAGATGGCTGCAGAAAAAAATATGGATATTCTGGAATTTAGTAAGTTCGCTGAAGAAAATGAAGATATTGACATTGAAATTGACAAACGACAAGCAGAAATAGCTAAAAATAAAGAAAATTTAATTGTCGAAGGAAGGCTATCTGCCTATTTTGTAGAATCTGACCTTAAAATATGGTTTATAGCTCCAATTGATGTTCGAACAGAAAGAATAAGTCAAAGAGAAGAAAAACCATACGAAATTGTCAAAGAAGAAATAATTAAAAGAAGTGAAAGCGAAGCAAAAAGATATCATGAAATTCACAATATCCATATTGGAAATATGGAAGTTTATGATGTAATCATAAACACAAGGAATTTTCATGCAGAAAGCGTCGCAGATATCATATTAAAAGCAGTAGAGGTGATTTCATGCCAGCAATAGAAGTAGGAAGAGTATGTGTAAAGATTTCAGGAAGAGAAGCAGGCGAAAAATGTGTTATAGTCGAAATTATCGATGATAAATTTGTTGAAGTTGTAGGAACAAATATTAAAAACAGAAGATGCAACATCAAACATTTAGAGCCAGTTGATGAAATTATTGAAGTAAAATCAGACAACGTAGAAGAAATTAAAAAAGCTCTGGAATCAGTAGCTTAAAAATATAGGGCGTTGATAGCAATTTCAACGTTTAAGGGTTATTTAATGGTAGATTTACTTATAAAAGCTGAAGGTGAAACTGATCCAAACTATGGGAACTTTCCATATGAAAGACCAATAGAGGATCATATAAAAAGAGGGATAATTAATCTCGATAAACCTTCAGGCCCCACATCCCATGAAATAGACTCATGGGTAAAAAGAATTTTGGGTGTAGAAAAAACTGGTCACGGAGGTACTTTAGACCCTCGAGTCACAGGAGTTTTACCTATAGGTATGGATTATTCTACAAGAGTTATTCAACTTTTATTAGGTGCAGATAAAGAATATGTATGTCTTATGAGGCTGCATGAGGAAATATCTGAAAGCAAAATAAAAAATATATTAAATGAATTCCAAGGAAAGATTTTTCAGACACCACCACTTAAATCTGCTGTTAAAAGAGAATTAAGAGTTCGGAAGATACACTATGCAAATATCCTTGAAATTGATGGTCAGGATGTTCTATTTAAAATAGGGTGTGAAGGTGGGACTTATATACGAAAGTACTGCCATGATATTGGTGAAGCACTGGGAATAGGTGCACACATGGCAGAACTAAGAAGAACAGTTTCTGGACCGTTTAAAGAGGATGATACTCTAAAAACTCTTCAAGATGTAACTGATGCTTATCATATCTGGAAGGAGGAGGATGATGAATCATTCCTTAGAGAAGCAATACTTCCAGTGGAGAAAGCTGTTGAAAATCTTCCAAAAATTGTTATAAGAGACTCTGCAGTGGATGCTATTTGTCATGGTGCAGACCTTGCATCTGGCGGAATTATAAGTATTGAAGATAATATTAAGAAAGGAGACACTGTTGCGGTGATGACGCTAAAAGGTGAGCTGATTGCAGCAGGTGAAAGTCTAAAAACATCTGAAGAAATATACAGAGCAAGTAAAGGCATAATGATAGATATAAATAAAGTTTTCATGGAACCGGATACATATCCTAAGATGTGGAAGTAAAAAAACTACTCTTTCAAAATAACTTCCAATCATTGGATTGATTTGAACATGTAAATAACAATTAGGCATGTGATCTGTTACCATAAGCTTTTAAATGTTTAAGAACATACATTTTGTGTCTAGCATTTGTGCTTGATAATCATAATATAAAATAATTAATCAGATGCCGGGATAGTCTAGCCAGGTAAGGCGCAAGACTGGAAATCTTGTGGAGCTTTGCTCCGCCTGGGTTCAAATCCCAGTCCCGGCGCTCAAAAATTCAGAGAATTTTTGGCGCCCCGAAAATTCTGTTTTCGAGGGCGCTTGAAGCAGGTTTATATTTGTATTCACGCGTCCAAAACACTGAACACAAAAATACTTGCTTAATATGCACAAATAAATCAATCGCACAAATTTAATAAAAATAGAATGTAAAGGCATTTGCTCTTACTGGAGGTTAAAAAATGGAAGAAGATTTTAAACACATGGTTCGTATTGCCAGAAAGGATATAGATGGTAATAAAACCATTGAAAATGCTCTTGCTGGAGTAAAAGGTGTAGGAAAAGCATTATCAAGAGCAATAGGTATTTCTATGGATCTTGATTTAAACCAAAAAATTGGATATTTACCTGATGAGGAAGTAAACAAAATCGAGGAAGCTATAAGAGATCCTAAATCACATGATGTCCCTGACTGGATGTTAAACAGACGTAATGATTATGAAACAGGTGAAACAGTCCACTTAATAGAATCTGATCTCATGATGATGTTGAGAGACGATTTAAACAGATTAAAAAAGACTAGAAGTTACAAAGGAAGAAGACATGAAGTTGGACTCCCAGTTAGAGGTCAAAGGACAAAATCCACTTTCAGAAAAGGATCATCTGTTGGTGTTAGAAGGAGAAGAGGACGACAATAATTTATTTAATATAATGCGGAAGGAGATATTAATATGGGACATCCAAGAAAAGCAAGAAAAAAATATGATACACCCCCTCATCCATGGAATGCTGATAGAATAAAAGAAGAGAACAAACTTCTTCAAAAATATGGTTTAAGAAACAAAAAAGAAGTTTGGAAAGCAGAAACCATGGTTAAAAGATACAGAAGAGATGCAAGACATCTTTTAGGGATGGAAACTGAGCAGACAATTAAAGAAAGACAAGATTTGGTAAACCACCTTGTAAGGCTCGGTATTTTAGGGGAAGAATCAAAACTGGAAGATGTATTGGACTTAACTGTTGAAGATATTTTAAGAAGAAGATTACAAACCATGGTACACAAAAAAGGACTTGCAACCACTGCAAAGGGAGCAAGACAATTTGTTATACATGGACACATAGCTTTAAATGAAAAGAAACTGGATTCACCAAGCTATATGGTAAAAAGAGGCGAAGAAGAATTAATAGGATTTTACCAATCTTCATCAGTAGAAAAACAATACAAAGCAAGAACCGAAGGTAAAGGCACTGAAGAGGCCTAATAAAAGGTGATAAAATGGCAGAAAAAGAAAAATGGGGTGTAGCTAACATATATTCCTCATTTAACAACACAATCATAACCATAACTGATGTAACTGGTGCAGAAACCATTTCGCAGTGGTCTGGTGGAAAAGTTGTAAGGGCAGATAGACAGGAGTCATCCCCATTTGCAGCTATGGAAGCTGCTTCAAGAGCAGCAGACGATGTAAAAGAAAAAGGAATAATTGGGCTGCACATAAAAGTGAGAGCACCTGGTGGAAATGGACCAAGAACTCCAGGACCTGGTGCACAAGCTACAATAAGGGCTCTTGCAAGAGCAGGCATTAGAATAGGAAAAATAGAAGATGTAACTCCAATTCCTCACGATGGTACTGGAAGACCTGGAGGTAAGAGGGGAAGAAGGGTCTAAAATGGAGATAGACATTAAAGAAAAGAACGATAATCAACTTACATTCATAGTTGATGGTGTAGATATATCCTTTATTAATGCAATAAGGAGAATATGCACTGTTGAAGTTCCAACAATGGCCATAGAAACTGTTTCAATAATTAGAAACGATTCAGCATTATTCGATGAAGTATTAGCTCAAAGATTAGGATTAGTACCTCTTGAAACAGATACTGAAGCGTTTATACCTGTATCAGAATGTGACTGTGAAAACAATAATTGCCCACTATGTAGTGTATCTCTTGTTTTAAAAGAAAAAGGACCGAAAGTGGTTTATTCTGGAGATTTAACTTCAACTCATGAAGCTATAAAACCAGTATATGACACAATACCTCTCTTAAAACTTAAAGAAGGGGAAGAAGTAGAGCTTGAAGCTACAGCAAATCTGGGAAAAGGAGTAGAACACGCAAAATGGCAGCCTACAACAACATGCGCCTATAAATATTATTCATTAATCACAATAGATGAAAAGTGTGAAGCATGCAAAAAATGTGTAGATGAATGTCCAAGGAACGTGTTAGACTATGATGAGAAAGCAAATGAAATCATCATAATTGATTCTGAAAACTGTTCCATGTGCAAAACTTGCATGAGAGAATGTGAACAGAATGTAATTCATGTCGATGCTCAAGAAGGTAAATTCATATTTAAAATTGAAACAGACGGGTCATTATCTCCTGAAGATGTTTTACGGGATGCATGTGATATATTAAGCGAGAAATCGGAGAAAATTGTAGCATTTTGTAAAGGAGGATCTAAGAAATGAAACTTACAAAAACAAATCCTAAACTTATCGAACTTATAGGGACTCTTAAAAAGAAGTCCTATCAAGAAGACGTTGCAATATGGAAGGATGTTGCAAAAAGACTTGAAAGATCAAATAGAAGATATGCAGAGGTAAACATATCACAAATTAACAGACATTCATCTCCAGATGAGACAGTTCTGGTTCCAGGAAAAATCCTTGGAAGCGGTGAACTTAATCATAAGGTTGATGTTGTAGCTCTTGGATTTTCAAAAAAAGCTGAAGAAAAGATAGCTGCTGCAGGTGGAGAATGTTTAAATTTCTCAGGAATACTCGATAAAAATCCAAAAGGAAGCAAAATAAGGATAATTGAGTAAAAAGAAGGTGTATTTATGATTATAGATGGAGAAGGACTCATATTAGGAAGACTTGCAAGTAGCGTAAGTAAAAAGCTTCTTAATGGTGAGGAAGTAATAGTTTTAAATGCCGAAAAAGTTATACTCTCCGGTACAAAGGAGTGGGCATACGCAAGATACAAACAAAGACTTGATAGGGCAAGTATATCAAATCCAAGGAAAATGGGGCCAAAGTACCCTAGAAGACCTGATGATATCTTTAGAAGAACAGTAAGGGGAATGATACCTTACAGAAAAACAACAGGAAGAGAAGCTTTCAAAGGTTTAAAAGTTTATGTGGGAATACCACAAGAATTTGAAGGTGTTGAACTCTCAAAAGTACCTGAAGCTGAGCCAAGAAACATTAAAAAGAGCATAGAGCTTGGAAAACTATCCAAATTATTGGGTGCAAAGTTTGAAGTATAGGTGAGATAATGAAAAAAGTAATTCACACAAGCGGAAAAAGGAAAACTGCAATTGCAAGAGGCAGGTTCCGAGAAGGAAAAGGAAGAATCAGAATAAATAAACGTCCAGTAGAACTTTATGACCCTGAACTTGCAAGACTTAAAATAACAGAACCCATTATACTCGCTGGAGATATCGCCAACAAATTAGACATAGATGTCCATGTTGTTGGTGGGGGCGTAATGGGACAAGCTGAAGCAGCTCGTATGGTCATAGCCAAAGGTATCATCCAATGGACAAGTGACATGGATTTAAAAGAAAAATTCACACAGTACGATAGAACTATGCTTGTAGGAGATCCAAGAAGATCAGAACCTAAGAAGTATGGTGGAAGAGGCGCTAGAGCCAGAAGGCAAAAGAGTTACAGATAACCTAAATATTTTAAATCTTCTTGCAAAACAACCTTTAAATTATATGAAACGCAAGAAGATACTTTCAAATCCTCAAAAATCTATGATTTTTGTGGCCGAGGAAAAAGAGCTTACAAACTCAAAGCGTTTGTGCTCTAAAATCCATAGGATTTTGAGAGGGTTTCTAAAATTTTAAAAAAATGGTTTAAAAAATTAAGATGGTTTAACATGATTCCTGTAAGATGTATAAGTTGTGGAAAAGTTGTATCTGCCTATTTTGATGAATTTACAAAAAGGGTAGCAGATGGGGAAAATCCCAAGGAAGTCCTTGATGATCTTGGACTTACAAAATATTGTTGTAGAAGAATGTTGATCACTCATGTTGAAGTATGGTGAGGGGCTGTAGGGTAGCTTGGTCCATCCTCCCAGCCATTGAGTGAAATATCAATGTTTTTTAATAAAATCTTATAATATTAGGTGTTTTTTCAACTGGATCGGGGATGGTCACACCGGAACGCTGGAGACCCGAGTTCAAATCTCGGCAGCCCCATCTTTATCGATAAAAGGTGTTAGAATACATTAGTATGATAAAACTTAAGATTCAAATTTTGGATCTTTAAAAGGAGAAGATTTTATGCCATCTAAAAAATTAACAAGGTTTGAAAAAGCAAGACTTATTGGTGCAAGAGCTCTTCAACTATCAACAGGAGCAAAACCTATGATAGAAGTTGATGAGCCATTAGATCCGATTGATATTGCAACTTTAGAACTTAAAAAAGGTTTAATTCCTCTTGATATTAAAAAATAACCATTATTTTTTCCAAGAGAGGTGTTTTTGTGGATAGTATTATTGAAGACGTCCGTGTAAGAAAAATTTTAGATAGTAGGGGAAACCCTACAGTAGAAGTAGATGTTGTAACCTGGAAAGGTTTTGGAAGAGCTGCGGCACCAAGTGGTGCAAGCACCGGAATACGTGAAGTTACAGCATTCCCAGAAGGAGGCGTTGATAAAATAATAAGTGAAGTTGAAGATATAATTTCATCTGAGCTTATTGGTATGGACGCTGAAGACTTAACTGATATAGACATGGTTTTAAAAGAAATAGATGGCACTCCCACTCTATCTTCATTAGGTGGTAACACCATAGTCGCTGTTTCTATGGCAACGGCAAAAGCTGCTGCAGCATCATATAACATGCCATTATATAAATTCCTTGGAGGAAATATGAAAAATGAAATTCCATATCCTCTAGGAAACATGATAAATGGCGGAGCACACGCAGGTGAAAATGCGCCTGACATTCAGGAGTTTTTAATTATTCCTGTAGGTGCCGAAGACATTACAGAAGCTGTTTTTGCTAATTCTAAAGTTCACAAGAAAATTGGTGAATTAATAAAAGCCAAAGATAAAACTTTCACTGGTGGAAAAGGAGACGAAGGTGGATGGGCACCTAACTTAACTAATGAAGAAGCTCTTTTCATTCAATCAAAGGCATGTGAAGAAATAGGCGATGAGATGGGTATTGAAATAAAACCTTGTCTTGATATGGCTGCAAGTGAAATGTGGAACGGCTCAAAATATGTTTACCAAAGGGAAGGCATTGAAAGAGACATTGGAGAGCAGATAGATTTCGTTGCAGAAATAATTGACACTTACAAAATGTTCTATGTAGAAGATCCCATTCAAGAAAGTGATTTTGATGGATTTGCAGAACTTACACGGAAAACTGGAGATAAATGTCTTATATGTGGTGACGATTTGTTTGTTACAAATGCAGAGATTCTTCAAGAGGGGATTAGTTTAGGTGCTGCAAACTCAATTATAATAAAGCCTAATCAAATAGGAACTTTAACTGACACCTATGAAACTGTTAAACTTGCAAAAGCTAATGGATATGTCCCAGTTGTCTCACATAGATCTGGTGAAACAACAGACGATACAATAGCTCATTTAGCAGTAGGATACTCAAGTCCAATAATTAAGACTGGTGCATTAGGCGGAGAGAGAATCGCTAAATTAAATGAACTTATAAGAATTGAAGAGGAAATGGTAAATCCAAAAATGGGAGATATATGAATATAAAACTTAAAAATTGAAATCAGGTGATATTAAAATGGTTAAAATAACAATTGATTACGAAAAATGCGATGGTACAGACTGTGCAGAATGTGTGGATGTATGTCCAATGGAAGTTCTTATAATTGAAGGAGACAAGATTGTAATCCAAAATAAAGAAGAATGCAGCTTATGTGAAGTATGCATGGATGTATGTCCAACTGAAGCAGTAGAAGTTGAGGATGACTAAATTCTCATTAAATCTCAAAAAACCGGTTGAAATACTGGAAAAAAACCACTATATTTTAAAAAACTAATAAAACTACTTAAAAAACAATTAAATTTTAAAATTATTAATATTGAGGTGATTAATTTGTCAGAACTTTTAATACCGCTAGACAAGTACTTAGCAGCAGGTTTACACATTGGAACTCAACAAAAAACTAAAGACATGGAACGTTACATATACAGAGTAAGAGCAGATGGCCTATATGTTTTAGATGTAAGAACAACAAACGACAGAATTAAATCAGCAGGAAAATTCCTTGCAAAATTCGATGCAGACGATATACTGGTCGTATCAACAAGACAGTATGGACAGGCTCCTGTTAAGAAATTTGGACAAATAACTGGTGCAAAAACAATACCTGGAAGGTTCATACCAGGAACATTAACCAATCCAAATTATGGTAAATTCATAGAACCAAAAGTACTTGTAGTTACAGACCCAAGATCTGATTTACAAGCTATTATTGAAGCAAAACAGATAGGAATACCTGTTGTTGCATTATGTGACACAGAAAACTTACTTGGAAATGTGGACATAGTATTGCCTGTAAATAACAAGGGTAGAAAAGCTATAGCACTTGTTTACTGGTTACTTGCAAGGCAAATTTCAAGGGAAAAAGGAATAATAGGCGAAGATGAAGACCTCGAAATCCAGCCAGCTGATTTCGAGCTAAAAATGTAAAAATGGAAGAGGCAGTGATTTAATGATAAGAAAACCTGCAGTTGCAGGAATTTTTTATGAAGAAAATCATGATTCTTTAAAAAAACAGATTGAATGGTGTTTTGAACATAGATTAGGCCCTGGAAAAATCCCTTCAGTTGGAACTAAACGAGAAATAAAAGGATTGATGGTGCCACATGCAGGTTACATTTATTCAGGACCTGTAGCAGCACATTCTTACTGTAAACTCGCGGAAGATGGATTTCCAGAAACATTTGTAATATTGAGCCCCAATCATAATGGATTGGGATCAGCCATATCCACAATGATTGAAGGTGAATGGGAAACACCACTTGGAAATGTAGAAATAGATACAGAATTTGCAAGAGAATTAGTGGAAGATGCAGGAATCATTGATTCTGATATATCCGCCCATATCCAGGAACATAGCCTGGAAGTTCAAATCCCTTTTTTACAGTATTTCAGCGAAGATTTCAAAATAGTACCTATAAGCATGTGGATGCAGGACATTGAAACATCCTATGACGTAGGTAAATCCATTAAAAATGTAGCAGAAACACTTCAAAAGGATATAGTAGTGATTGCAAGCTCAGATATGACTCATTACCAGCCACAAAACATTGCAAATCAAAATGACAGTTACGTGCTGGATGCAATCAAAGCTATGGATGAAAAGCTCATGATTAAAAGAATAATGGAACGAAATATCACTATGTGTGGTTATGGCCCTGTAGCATCAACTATTATAGCTTCAAAAGAACTTGGAGCGAGGGAATCTCAAATACTAAAATATGCAACAAGTGGAGATATAACTGGAGATTTAAGTGCAGTTGTTGGATATGCATCAGCTATGTTCTGGTAAACTAATTAATCTAAAAAATTAACATTAAATCTTTATTTAGAAATTACTATAATTAAATGGTGAATTCATGCAAGTAATAGCATCTGCACCTGCAAAGGCAATTCTTTTTGGAGAACATGCCGTAGTTTATGGCAAACCTGCTATTGCAATGGCTTTAAATAAAAAGGCCCATGTAAAAGTTTCAGATAACTCAAATAATAAAATTTATGTAAATGTGGATAAATTAAAATTATCAGGTTATCTTGATTTTAAAAATAATAATATACTTTCAGATTCACCAAAAAAAGGCATTTTAAAATATATATTAGCATCAATTAAAAAAGTGCATGATGGTTCGGGATTAGATATATATATTGATTTAGATATTCCTATAGGTGGAGGGCTCGGTTCTTCAGCAGCAGTAACTGTTGCAACTATTGCAGCAGTATCTAAATATAATAATATGGATTTAAAGAAAGAAGAAATAGCTAAATATTCTCATGAGGTTGAATTAGAAATTCAAAAAGCAGCAAGCCCTCTGGATACCACTGTAAGTACGTATGGTGGCTTAATTTATCTTGAAAAAGATGCTAAAGATATTGTACAATTAAATGTCAATCAAGATATCCCTGTTGTTATAGGATACACAAATTCAAGAGGAAACACAGGAAAACTTATTGAAGCAGTGCGAATAAGAAAAAATAGCTATCCAGAAATTATTAATCCAGTAATAGATTCAATTGAAACTGTAACTTTAAATGCAAAGGATGCTATCATTACTAATGATAAAAAGAGAATTGGAGAACTAATGAACATAAACCATGGACTTCTGGATGCTCTGGGTGTAAATACCAAAGAACTTTCAAATATGGTATATAATGCGCGAAATGCAGGAGCAATCGGCTCAAAAATTACAGGAGCTGGAGGAGGAGGCAGTATAATTGCATACTGCCCAGAAGGATTAGAAAAAGTAATATCTGTATTTAAAGAAACAGATAGGGCTTTAAAAGCAGATATATCCAAAGAAGGAGTCAAAGTAACAGTTTCAGAATAAGAGGTTGATTATAATTGATTATCCTTAAACTTGGCGGAAGTATAATAACAAAAAAAGAGGCAAAGGAGCCTACTATTGATTATGAAAATTTAAATAGAATTGCAAGGGAAATAGCAAGCTCATCAATTGATAAACTGATAATTGTGCATGGTGCCGGTTCATTTGGACATATATATGCTAAAGAATATGAAATTGGTGCTGAAATTCAAGATGAAGAAGATTTCAAACAAAAAAAGATGGGATTTTCTATTACCCAAAGCTGGGTTAAAAAATTAAACACCATCGTATGTGATAGTTTAAGAGAAAACGGAGTTTTAACAGTATCAATTCAACCATCATCATTTATTATAACTAAAAATAAGAGAATACACCACTGTAATCTGGATTTAATTAATAAATATTTAGATATGGGATTTGTTCCAGTTATTTATGGAGATGTAGTCCCTGATCTGGATGAATCCATTAAAATATGTGTTTTATCTGGAGATCAGATAATAAAATATTTAGGAGAAAATTTAAAACCTGAAAGAGTTATTTTAGGTTCAGATGTTGATGGGATATACAATAAAAACCCAAAAAAGCATGAAGATGCTAAACTAATGAAGATAGTCACATCCTGTGATGATTTAGCCACAGAAGGTTCATTAAATGTTGATGTTACAGGTGGGATGAAAGGAAAGCTAATGGAATTAATAGAACTTGCAGAAATTGGAGTTGAATCCGAGATTTTAAATGCAGGTCGAAATGGCCTAATAAAAAAAGCGTTGAATCACGAAAAAGGAATAGGAACAATAGTTAAAAAAGAAAAGGAAGTATAACATGACTTCGGACAGAAAATTGGAGCATTTATTATTATGTGCCAACTGTGATGTTGAATACAGGGAAAAGACTACTGGATTTGAGGACATAGAACTCATCCACAAAGCTATTCCTGAACTAAATAAAGAAAAAATAGATATAAGTGCAGAAATTTTTGGAAAAAAAATGGATGCACCATTAATTATATCTGCAATAACTGGAGGCCATCCTGCATCATTATCCATTAATAGAGATCTTGCAAAAGCAGCTGATAATCAAAATATTGGGATGGGAGTTGGAAGTCAGCGTGCAGCAGTGGAAAATCCGGAATTAATCCCAACTTATAGTGTTGTAAGGGAAAATGCTCCTTCAGCAGTTATAATAGGAAATATAGGTGCACCACAGATTGAATATGCAAAAGCAGCAGCAGAAATGATAGATGCAGATGCACTGGCAATCCATTTAAATCCATTACAAGAATCTATCCAGCCAGAAGGAGATATAGATGCGCGTGGATACATTGAATCAATTAAAAAAACTGTAGAAATAGTTGACATGCCTGTTATAGCAAAAGAAACAGGTGCAGGTATTTCCAAAACAGATGCAATAGCTCTTCAAGAAGCAGGAGTAGCAGCAATTGATGTTGCAGGCTCTGGAGGCACAAGCTGGGCTGCTGTAGAAACATACAGAGCTAAAGATGAATATCTCGGAAATTTATACTGGAATTGGGGAATTCCAACTGCAGCAAGTACAGTTGAAGTATGTGAATCAGTTGAAGTTCCTGTTATATCCTCTGGAGGTATAAGAACTGGACTTGAAGCAGCTAAAGCCATAGCATTAGGTGCCGAAGTTGTAGGAATGGCATTGCCTCTACTTAAAGATGCTTACATAAGCCAAGAAACAATTATTAAAAGAATAGAACAATTTAAAGAGTCTCTTAAAGTAGCAATGTTTCTTGTTGGTGCAAATAACATCAAAGAACTAAGAAAATGTGACCTCGTGATAAGAGGTAAAACAGGCGAATGGCTTAGAGAAAGAGGATTTAATACTAAAAAATATGCACAAAGAAGCTTTAAAAAATGATTTAAAGGTTTTTAGTGCTTAAATTTTCATAATAATATAATTAACTTAGAATTAGGGATATTTTTAATCAACCTCTCAAAAATTCATGGAATTTTTGGGGATTCTTTAAAAAAAGGTTGACGATGGAGGACAATTTATGAGCGTTGAAGTAATAGCAATAGGCGGATATGAAGAAGTAGGAAAAAACATGACCGCAGTTAAAGTAGGTGACGACGTAGTAATCTTTGATATGGGAATTCACCTTGACAGAATTCATATTCATGAGGATACAGATATAGCAAGGATGCACAGTTTAGATTTAATCGAAAGGGGAGTTATACCTGACGATACATTGATGAAAGAAGTTGATGGTAAAGTAAGGGCCATAGTATTTACTCATGGCCATTTAGACCACATAGGGGCTGTTGCAAAGCTTGCACATAGATATGGAGCCCCTATAATAGCTACACCTTACACATTAGCACTTATAGAGCGTACAATTAAAGGCGAGAAAAAATTTAGTGTAACAAATCCTCTTCAAGTGCTGAATCCTGGTGAAAAATGTCAAATATCTCCAGATATTACATTAGAATTCATTAACATGACTCACAGTATTCCTCAAGCTGCAATGGCAGCATTGCATACATCTGAAGGAATAGTAGTATATGCAAATGATTTCAAATTTGACAACTATCAAATGATTTCACCACCACCAGATTACAACAGATTAAAAGAACTGGGTAGAAAAGGGGTTCTAGCTCTTATTGTAGAGACAACAAGAGTTGGAGAAGATGGAGAAGCTAAAACTCATTCTGAAAAGATTGCAAGAATCATGCTCAAAGACATAATGCTTGATCCACTTGATGAAAAGAACGGAATGCTTGTAACAACATTTTCGTCCCATATAGAACGTATTCAGGCTATATGTAATATATCTGAGCAGAGTGATCGGAATTTGCTGCTTCTTGGAAGGTCAATGGAGAGATACTGTGGTATGGCTGAAGCTATGGGAATTTTAAAACTTCCTGCAACTGCAAGTATATATGGAAGTCCAAAGGCAGTTAACAGAGCCCTGGCAAGAGCTGAAGAAAAACGTTCAGAGTATCTTTTAGTTACAACTGGCCATCAAGGTGAGCCCGATGCGCTCTTGCCTCGAATTGCAAGTGGAAAAACTCAATTTAATGTTAGAAATGGTGATAATGTTGTGGTTTCAGCACCTATTATCCCCAATCCAATGAACATAGCAAACAGGAATTTACTGGAGCGAAGACTTAAATCAAGTGGTGCCAGAATATTTACTAATGCTCATGTTTCAGGGCACGCAGGACGTGAAGATCACAGGGACTTTATAAGAATGTTAAATCCAATGCATATAATCCCTGCCCACGGAGATCTGGCAATGCTTGCATCATACACAGAACTTGCAGAAGAAGAAGGCTATAAAATGGGAAATAACATCCATGTACTTAGAAATGGCCAGGCACAGGTATTTAACGGAGGAGTTTAATGAAGGTAATGGACATCTTAAAAAAATATTCTGAAAGCATTGATAAAGAAATTGAAGCATCATTAAACACAATAGACCCCACAAAACTTTGTGAAGCATCAGATCATCTTATTAAAGCTGGAGGAAAAAAAATCCGTCCATCACTTGTAGTTTTAAGCTGTGAAGCTGTAGGAGGAAAGAGCGAAGATGCTCTTAAAACCGCTGCTTCCATGGAACTAATCCACACCTTTTCATTGATACATGATGACATAATGGACAAAGATGAAATGCGCAGAGGAAAACCATCTGTCCATATGTTATGGGGAGAACCAATGGCCATTTTAGCAGGAGATACTTTATTTTCCAAGGCATTTGAAACCATTCTGGATACTGATGTTGAAAATATTCCTCCAAAAAGAGTTGTAGAAGCTTTAAGAACAGTTGTAGATTCATGTATCAAAATATGTGAAGGTCAAGCCTTAGACATAGGATTTGAAGGAAAATTAGATGTTAAAGAAGACGAATACATGAACATGATCTACAAAAAAACAGCAGCACTTATTGCAGCCTCAACAAAAGCAGGAACCATACTTGGGGGAGGAACTGAAGAACAAATTCAAGCTCTTGCAGAGTACGGCCGTTTAATTGGATTAGCATTCCAGATCCAAGATGATTATCTCGATGTTGTAAGTGACGAAGAAGATATAGGTAAACCAGTCGGTAGTGACATAGTAGAAGGTAAAATGACACTAATGGTGGTACATGCACTTGCAAACGCATCAAAAGATGATAAAGAAAGGCTTATTTCAATACTAAAAGCAAATAATGAAGATTTAGTTGATGATGCCATTGCAATATTCAATAAATATGGATCAATAGAATACACGCGTGACATAGCACTCCGCAATGTAAAAACCGCAAAAGAGCTTTTAGATGTTTTAGAAGATTCTGAAGCTAAAGAATCTCTCAAATTACTTGCAGATTTCGTGCTTGAGAGAAACCATTAATAATATTTATATATTTTTTATTCATTATTCTAACCCTGTGATTTTATGAACAATTTAAAAGACATTGTATACAAATATGCTCTTCAAAATGCCGTGAAACATAAAAAAAATGCTCAAAATGGTGCTGTAATTGGTTCAATTATGAGTTCTCATCCAGAATACAGAAGGGAAGCTAAAGAAGTTTCTAAAACTGTGGGTGAAGTTTTAAATAAAATAAATGCCATGACTCTTGATGAACAAGTTAGAGAACTTGAAAAATTAGGTGGCATGATAGAAGAGAAAAAAAAGGTTTCTAAAAAGGGGCTTGCTGACCTTCCAAACGTTAAAGGAAAAGTAGTTTTGAGATTTGCTCCAAATCCAAGCGGACCTCTCCATATTGGTCATGCAAGAGCTGCGGTTTTAAATAATGAATATGTGAAAAGGTATGATGGTAAATTAGTTCTACGTATTGAAGATACAGACCCTCGCAGAGTTGATCCAGACGCTTACAAAATGATAGATGAAGATCTGGCCTGGATGGACGTTAAAATTGATGAAAAAGTTATCCAAAGTGACAGACTTCCTATTTACTACGAATATGCCGAAAAACTCATTGAAATTGGCGGAGCATACATGTGCACATGTGAAGGTGGTGCATTTAAAAAATTAAAAGATGAATCAAAATCATGCCCATGCAGAGATTTAAATATCGATGAAAACCTTAAACGCTGGAAGGAAATGGAAAATCTGTCTGAAGGAGAAGCAGTACTTCGAGTTAAAACAGACATAAATCATAAAAATCCGGCAATAAGAGATTTTGTTGCAATGAGGGTTGTAGATGCTGAACATCCTCGTATCGGATTTAAATATAAAATTTATCCTATGATGAATTTTTCTGTAGCAGTAGATGACCATTTACTGGGAATAACCCATGTATTACGTGGAAAAGACCATCTTGCAAACTCAGAAAAACAGGAATATCTTTATAATCATTTTGGATGGGAAATACCTGTTTTTATCCATTATGGACGGCTTAAAATGGAAGATATTGCATTAAGCACATCTAAAGCAAGGGCAGGTATTGTGGAAGGCAAATATTCTGGTTGGGACGACCCAAGGCTGGGAACAATAAGGGCCATCGCTAAAAGGGGAATAATGAGGGAAGCGATTTACAAATTAATGAATGAAATAGGTACTAAAATAGCAGATACAACTGTAAGCTGGAAAAAAATATATGGATTAAACCGTACAATCCTGGAAGAAACAGCAAACAGATATTTCTTCATATGGAACCCAGAAGAAGTTAAAATAAAGGATCTCCCTGAATCTGCTAAAGGAATTATAGAAAGACCGTTACATCCAGACTTTTTAGAACGTGGAAACCGCGAACTTCAATTTAATGGTGAAATTTATCTTGTAAAAGAAGATATAAGAGAAAATAAGATGTTAAGACTTATGGATGCTGCGAATATAATCTTTAAAGATGAAAAAGCTGTTTTTGAAAGCTCAGGATTTGAAGAAGCAAGAGAAGCAGGTGCACAGATTATTCACTGGATTCCCAAAGAAGGCAATATAAAAACAGAAATAGTAATGCCTGATGCAAGCATTATAAAAGGATTAGCAGAGCCTTCATGCTGTAAATTAAAAGTAGATGATATTGTACAGTTTGAAAGGTTTGGATTTGCTCGTTTAGATGAAATAAATGAAAATAAGTTAAGATTTTACTTTGCGCATAAATAATAGTTGATTAATAGGAGTGTTAAAAATGGTGCAGATTAATGAAAACTATCTATTGCTTAAAAGCAATTATATCTTTGCAGAAATTGATAATCGTGTTGAAAAATATGAAAAAGAAAATCCTGATGCAGAAATAATCAGAATGGGCATTGGTGATGTCACAAAGCCATTAACTAAAGCTGTAATTGATGGATTCAAGCAGGGTGTAGATGAAATGGGTCATGCTGAGACATTCAAAGGCTATGGACCATATAGAGGTTATGATTTTTTAATTGAAGAAATTATAAAGAATGATTATACTCCTCTTGGAATTCAATTAGACTCTGAGGAAGTATTTGTAAGCGACGGTGCTAAACCTGATACTGGAAATATTCAGGAAATATTTGGTATGGACAATGTTGTAGCAGTAACAGACCCTGTTTACCCAGTTTATGTTGAAAGTAATATCATGGCAGGTCGTGGTGGCCAGATGGGAGAAGATGGAAGATATCAAGGACTTGTTTATCTTCCATGTACTAAAGAAAATGATTTTATCCCTGAACTCCCTAAAACACCAGTGGATTTAATTTATCTTTGTTATCCAAACAACCCAACTGGAACAGTACTTACAAAGGAACAATTGGCTAAATGGGTTGAATATGCGCGTGAAAACAAATCAATAATATTATTCGATGCAGCATACGAAGCTTACATACAGGAAGATAACATTCCTCACAGTATCTATGAAATTGAAGGAGCAAAAGAAGTAGCTATTGAATTTAGAAGTTTTTCTAAAAATGCAGGATTTACAGGAACAAGATGCGCTTACACTATAGTTCCTAAAGAATTAATGGGCTTTGATACTTCTGGAAATTCATATTCATTAAATGAATTATGGTTTAGAAGATTGACTACCAAGTTTAATGGTGTTTCTTATCCTGTACAGGCGGCGGCTAAAGCAATTTATTCAGCAGAAGGTCAGGAAGAAATTAAAGAATTAGTAAGCTATTATATGAAGAATGCAGCAATTATCAGGGAAAGTTTAGCTGAACTGGGCTTAAATATTTATGGTGGAATTAACTCGCCTTATATCTGGGTTAAAACGCCAAATAACATGGACTCGTGGGAATTCTTTGATCTTCTTTTAAACAAAGCACACGTGGTAGGAACACCAGGTGTAGGTTTCGGGCCAAGTGGTGAAGGTTATTTTAGAATAACAGCATTTAACACCCTTGAAAACACTAAAGAAGCTATGGATAGAATATCTGGTTTATCCTTCTAATTTTTATTTATTTTCCTTTTTTTAATTTATAATAGTTAATTTGTTTAGTATATCTATATTTATTCTTCAAAATATAAAAAAAGCTTTTTATAATCGTCTTTTAAGGTATATAACCTAAAAATATAAGTTTTATTAATTAAATCTCACAATATCTATGTATTTATTTTAATTCCATGACTTTTTATATTTAAAAATACATAAATAAGATTCATTAGTAAGTATATGTTACAACAAATAAAAAACAGAGTATTTGAACTTCAATTAAATTCATTGAGGCATTCATTTAAAAGCAAGTGAATAAAAACAAATGCATATTAATGGGACTTTCCATGTATTAAATTATTTTGATAAGTAAAGGTTTAGTAATTGGAGAAGATGATATCCTATGGATTACTATCATAATGAGAAAATACAGAAAATTTTTAATTATTTAAAGCAACCTAAATCACTTAAAGAAATAGATCTTTCCAGTACTTTTATTATCAATTTAATTTTAAAATTAGTTTCATCTTATGGTAGTATCAAAGTACTGCAAATACATGAAATAACGGGCTTAAATATGGATTTAGTGGAAGAATGTATGCGAATTCTTGAAAAAGAGGATTTTTGTGTCCCTACAAGTGGAAGTTTTCTCTTTTCTAGTGTTGAATACACAGTAACAAAGCAGGGACGTGAAAAAGCAAATAAGATGTTAAGTGAAAACCAGTATGTAGGTTTAGCCCCTGTACCATATGCTCATTATCAAAAAATCATGGAAATTCAACTTAAAGACAGATTTCCAACAAAAATTCCTGATGAAGTTATAAAAAAAGCTTTTAAAGGGGTAGTTGGTTCAAAAAAAGCAAAACAAACATTAGTTGAAGCAGCAATAGGGGGTAATGGGTTTTTTATTTATGGACCTCCAGGAACAGGTAAAACATTTCTTACAAGCAAAATGTCAGATTTACTGTCTCCAATTGTAATTCCAAAATTTATAGAATTTAATGAACAGGTAATCCAACTTTTTGACCCGGATTTCCATAGAAAATGCCCTGAACAGCCTGAAGACCCACGGTGGGTTAAAATATATGCACCATATGTTTTCACTGGTTCAGAACTTACACTTGAAAAATTTGAAACCAGTTATAATCATAACAAGGGATTATATGAAACATCTCCCATAATAAAGGCTAATGGTGGAGTTTTACTTTTAGATGATCTTGGAAGGCAGAAAGAAGACCATAACGCGCTTTTAAATAGGTTAATAGTATCAATGGAAAGTAAAAAAGATATAATCTATATTAAAGGTGCGCCTGTAGTAATTGAAACTCATTTTATACCTGCATTTTCAACTAATTTGAATATAACCATATTTGATGAGGCACACCTTAGACGAGCACCTTTGAATATTCATCTGGAAACACCCTCAACAAACGAAATTATAGAAGTTTTTAAGAATAATTTAGATGCACTTGGAGAAAAATACGATGAAAAAATGATAAAAAGGTTTGAAAAGGTGTATACTCCTCTTGTTAGTGGTGGAGAGCAGCTTCAACCGACTTTTGCACATGCAAGGGATATTGCACAGATTGCACAGGCTATACGCATGAGGAAAAATGAGGAAAGAATAACTGAAGAAATCTTAGAAGACGCTTTAAATCAGCATATTTTAATAGTGCTTCAAAGGAAGTTCACCCCTGATATTTTTGCAAGAATTCTAGAGAAAAAAGGTTAACAAAGCTATTTTACTTTGATTATGAATCTAAAAAGTTATTTTTAAATATATGATCAGAATTTCTAATTTTTTAATAATATGGAAAGGTATTTATTAAGAGCTTCCAAAAATAAAAGAGGCAAAGAAATATGGAGAACTAAAAATGACATGTAGTATATTAGTCGGTGGCGGCTGGGGAGATGAAGGTAAAGGAAAATGTATCACTTACCTTTGTTACAACGATAAACCTGATATAATAGCAAGGGCAGGAGTAGGCCCAAATGCAGGACATTCTGTCGAATTTAAAGGCGATAAATATGGATTAAGATTAACTCCTTCTGGATTTTTCCATAAAGACGCAAGATTACTTATAGGTGCAGGAGTACTCGTAGATCCTGAAGTCTTCATGCATGAACTTGATTATTTAAATAAATATAATGTCAGAGGTAGAACATTCGCAGATTATAGATGTGCAATTATAGAAGAAAAGCATAAAGCACAAGATAAAGCTTCAGATCATTTATCTAAAAAAATAGGAAGTACTGGAACAGGATGTGGACCAGCAAACGCAGATAGGGTAAATAGAAGTATAAAACGTGCTGAAGACATTTTGGAAATGAAAGATTTCTTAACTGATGTTCCTCGTGAAGTAAATGAAGCGTTAGATGATGAAAGAGACGTTTTTATTGAAGGATCACAGGGTTTTGGACTATCACTCTATTATGGTACATATCCATTTGTTACAAGCAAAGATACAACAGCAAGTACTGCAGCAGCTGATGTAGGCGTGGGACCAACTCGTATTGATGATGTAATTGTAGTATTTAAATCATACATCACACGTGTTGGAGAAGGGCCATTTGGCACTGAAATTTCCCAAGAAGAAGCTGAAAAATTGGGTTTAGAAGAGTATGGGACTGTAACGGGCAGAAGAAGAAGAGTTGGAACCTTTGATATGGATCTAGCTCGAGAATCATGCATGATAAATGGAGCTACCCAAATAGCCTTAACATGTGTTGATAAGATTTTCCCACAATGTGAAAGAGTAAAAGATTATTCAAAACTTTCTGGAGAAGTCAAAAAATTTGTGGCAGAAATTGAAGGAGAAACTGGAGTACCAGTAACCATTATTTCAACAGGTCCAGATCTTGAAGATACAATTGATTTAAGGGATGAACTTCTTTAATTATCCCTTAGAAACTATTTTTAATTTATTTTAAATAAATTTAATTTTAAAAAAAAGAATAATTGGTTTATAAAATAGCACCAATTAGTAATGCAGGAATTACGTGTAGGACGATATCTGCAGAAAAATGCGCAATCATTGCAGATTCTAATCCCTTTTTCCAGTAAAGCCATCCAAAGATGATTCCACCAACACTGTTTAAAATAATTGTACGGACAATAAGAATTGGAGTTAAAGCTGCCATTGCTGCGACAGTTGGTAAATGACCAATTCCAAATATAATCGCTGCTAAAATAATGGAAAACCACATAACTGCTTTTCCTGGTTTTTCAATCTGGATTTTTTTAGTTTTAACAAGTATCCATGAAACTATTTTAAAGGATATCCACACTATTAGGGTCATCAAGAATAACCTAAGTAATATTTCTTCATTTATCCCCCCATAGAATGATGCTAGTAATCCTTGCCATGCTGGAGGAGTGAATTGACTTGCTGTAATATTAATGGCAGCACCTGCAAATGAAAATAGGTAATCTAAGCCAATTATCAAAATACCTGCTATAATTCCAAGTCCAACGGATATAGGGAGTATAGATTTAAGGTATTCTTTAACGGGTTTACCTTCAAGCCAACCTTCTAAAATAGGAAGCCCAAGCCCCACTCTTTTTGCAAAGTAAAGACCTGCAATGATAGCAATCACAAATAATATTAGACTTTGAATAAATTGTCCTAATAATAAAACATAAAGTGGTACAGGTAAATTTTGGAGTACATTGCTTTGGAGAGTTAGAGTATAGGGTAATACAGTAAACCATCCAAAAATACTCATGATCAATAATATTATAAATAATTTCCAGTTAATCTTCATTTTTTTTCACCAATCTTTCTTTGAATGTGATTATAGTTTTTCTATTCATATATATTTTTAAGTAAATCCTTAAAAAGCATGTAAATTAATTGCCAGACCTATAGGTAAATAACTCAAAAAGGTAATTTTAAACAATTAGATATTTCAGATAATATTGATCTGATTTTTTGGTTTTGATCATCATACAATATAATATAACGATCGAAAAGTATATAAGGATATTCTTATATACTTATGTTACATGATGTTGAATCCTGAACACTGTTGTGATCTATCAGAAGAATTGGAAGAGCTGTTTAAAGCACTCGGAAACATCAACCGACTGTTATTAATTTACAGAATGACATCCGGCGAAATAGAAAAGATAAGCGTTACAGAAATGGCACATATGATAGGTTTAACCCAACCTGCAGCATCACAACATCTTAAAATACTAAAAACTGCCAATATATTAAACGCAGAAAAGAAAGGAAACTACATTTACTATACATTCAACCATAGTGCCATGATAAACCATAAAAAAAAGATTGATTTTTTATTTGGATGTGTTTTATCAAAATGCGAAAAAAATGAGTGAATAAACTCCAAAAAACATGTTAAAAACCAGTTTTTTTAAAATCAAAGAAATAAAGAAAGAATTTTAATTAATCATAGGTAAAAACAAAGATAAAGAGGAACCCGAAGTAAATGGGGCCAAATACTCTTTACTCTACATAGGAGTGAAACTATGAAAGAAATGAACGTTAATAAAGAATTATCCATATTAGTTATACCTGATACAGTCCTATTACATGAAACTAATATGACTCTCAAGATAAGTAAAAAAATAGGGAGTGAAATATACCAGCGAGTTGCAAAAGACGATTTTTACGGTATTGCAGTAGCTACTAAAGATGGAACTGGAGAATTATACACAGAATCTGATTTATATAATGTTGGAACATTAATTAGAGTGGAAGGAGTCCAAAAATCAAGAGATTTTTATCAAATACGCGCAGAAATCATAGAAAGAGTAGAAATAGAAAAAATAGTTCCTGAAGGCGTAGATTACAGGGCAACTTATAAATTCGTTCCAGATATCATGGACTTAAACTCTGAAGAGCAGAAAGAAATGCTAAAACACATAAGACACTTAGTATCAGAGATAAGTGAAAATTTCAAGGGTTCAAAAACTTATGTTGACCATATAAAGAAATTAGATGACCTTACAAAGGTTATTGCCTATGTATTTCCATACATGAGATTATCACTTAAAGAAAAACAAGCATTACTTGAAATGCGCTCTTTAAAAGAAAAAAGCTTAAAATTCATGGACATTTTAATTGAACAAAAAGAATCAATAAAATTCCAAATGGAAATAGCTGCTAAATTCAATGAAGAAGTGAACAAAAAGAACAGAGAAACAATGCTTAAAGAGCAGTTAAGAGTTATACAAGAAGAATTAAGTGAAACAGAGGGAGTTTCAGGCAAAAAAGATTACAGGGAACTAATTGAAGAAGCAAATATGCCTGCAGATGTAAAAGAAGTGGCAATAGAAGAAGTTCACAAATTAGAAAGACAGGGACCTCACAGCTCAGAAGAAAATGTCATCAGAAACTACTTAGACCTGTTAGTCAGCCTTCCATGGGGTGAAAGCGAGATTAAAGACATTAACATCGAAGCTGCAAGGAAAATACTGGATGAAAAACACTATGGGCTTGATAAAGTAAAAGACCGTATAATCCAACATCTTACAGTAATGAAACTAAAACAAAACAAACAAGGATCAATTCTATTGTTAGTAGGACCTCCAGGAACCGGTAAAACCAGTTTAGGAAGAAGTATTGCTGAAGCTCTGGAGCGAAAATATGTTAGAATCAGTCTGGGCGGTGTCAAAGACGAATCAGAAATTAGAGGACACAGAAGAACATATCTGGGAGCGTTACCTGGCCGAATCATCCAGGGAATGAAGCGTGCAACAGAAAGAAATCCTGTATTTATCTTAGATGAAGTAGACAAACTAATGGCATCATACAGCGGTGACCCTGCAAGCGCCTTATTAGAAGTTTTAGACCCTGAACAAAACAATACATTCTCAGATCACTACTTAGAAGTGCCATATGATTTATCTGACGTATTCTTCATTGCTACAGCAAACTCATTAAGAGGTATCCCTGGACCTTTAAGGGATCGTATGGAAATAATCGAAATTGGAAGTTATACCAACCATGAAAAGTTTCGTATAGCAAAAGACCATTTAATTGAATTGGTACTTGAAGAACACGGTCTGGATAACACCCAGCTTCAAATTGATGATGAAGCATTAAAAACAATCATAGAAAAATATACTCGAGAAGCAGGAGTAAGAGGTGTCAAACGCCAATTATCAGCTGTTGCAAGGGTAGCATCAGAAAAAGTTGTTAGGGGTACAGTTGAAATGCCTTATATGGTCAAAGAAGATATGTTATATGATATTTTGGGTCATGAAATCGCCCAAATTCATCAGGCAGGTAAAAAAAATCCTCCAGGAGTTGTAACTGGTTTAGCATGGACACCAGTAGGTGGAGATATATTGTTCATTGAAGGTGCTTTCATGCCAGGAACAGGTAAATTAACACTTACGGGTCAATTAGGTGATGTAATGAAAGAATCAGCTAAAATATCCCAAACATTGATTCGTTCAAGATTAGCATTTAACTTAAAGCATGTTGAATTTGATAAAAAAGATTTACACATACATGTTCCATCTGGGGCTATTCCAAAAGACGGGCCATCAGCAGGTGTGGCTCTTTTAACCACTATTGCCTCCCTTGTAACAGGTCATGAGGTAGATTCAAAATTGGCAATGACTGGCGAAATATCACTTCGAGGTGCAGTCTTACCAGTTGGTGGAATTAAAGAAAAAGTTATTGCAGCTCACAGAGCAGGAATAAAACGTGTTATCTTACCAAAAGATAATAAAAAAGATTTAGATGACATACCAGAAGATGTAAAGGATGAATTAGAGTTTATATTCGCTGAAACTGTGGAAGATGTTATAAAAGAAACTATTGGTATTGAATTACCTAAACCAATGATGATTGATACACCAACAAATCCTGTAACTGGTGGAACTGGAGCATGAATCTTTTTATGCTCTAAAATCATTTTTAAAGAAAATTAACTTTAAAATATTTCCCATCTACCCTTAAATTAACAATATTGTCATCTAGAATTGGAGGTTGGATGGGATTCCTCCTTTTTTTAAGTAAATATATCTTATTTTACCTTAAAATTTATTCTAAGCAAATTCAATTCTATTAATTTAATCTTGTAGTTGTTGACCACATTCTGTGCAAAACTTATTTTTAGCAGGATTCTCTTTTCCACAGGATGGGCAAACAACTGCCACATCAGAATCTGATGAAGGTTCAACGGATTCATCTATGGGTTCATCAAAGAATTCATCAAGAGATTCGGTATAAATTAATTCTCCGCCACAACTACATTTATCAAAACTACCTGGAGATTCGCCTTTTTGTAGTTTATAATACCCATTACACTCTTTACAAATTAAATATCCTGTTTTTTCATCTTCTAAATTGTCAGATTCACCAAAATCTTGTTCTTTTCTTTTTTCCTCTAACTTCTTTTTAATTTCTTCAGTTGTCACCATGAAAACCAGCTCAAAACATTTTAATTTTTATACTAATGTTATATCATTTAATGAGAGGTATAATATTTGCTATCTGAAATTAATGGAATTCTCTTTACTTAAAATTATAACTGAAAATATACAAACTTCGTTATATGTAGATATGGCGAAGTAAAAATAGATTCATTTATCATCATATCTCCTTTTTAGCTTCAATTTGATTATAATTAAGGCTACTTTAATTTTTTTATACGAGAATAAAGGATTCTCATAAATTAAATATGTTTTTATAAGTAGTAATTTGTGTCATATTTTTAGATAATATTATTTTAGTGATAAAAGTCACCAAGATTTTTTTGTAATTATAAATGACTGTGAGTAAACAGTATCAAAATAATAGGGGATAATAATTTCAATCCCTAAAAAATTACCAGGTAGTGACTTCATTTACTAAAGGAGGAGTATAATGTCAAACTTTAAACTAAATTTGCCAACAGATATTCCGTGGGAACGTATATGTGTTACAGAAGATATGATTGATAGGAAAGTGTGTGATGATATATTGCCATCAAAGTGGCAGAGTTCTTTAGCTGTTTTTAAGTACGTCCCTGGAGATGACTGTCAATTATTGCCAGATTATAACATTACTTATTTAAAAGTTACAGCAACCATTACAGGATATCAGCCACTTGATGAAGAAATCCAAGGTCAAATAAATTGGGACGGACTAAATGTAGAAACAATCCCTGGATTAACAGAACTTCTTAATTCATATAATCCCTGTCATGGTGCCATATTACAAGTAGTTGTAGGTCCAAAAGATCCTGAAGAAAAAATTCAATTAAAAGATCATCCTTTTTTTCTAGATTTTGAACCCAAAAAAAGAGAACTTTATGAATTAGCTACGGATACTAAAGAAAAACAATCCCGTTCTCTAGAATCACTTAACATAACTAAATCTGGTGGATCAGCTCAATCTCAAGAAATTTTTGATATTGACATGGGAGAGAGTTTTGGTTATGGGAGTAATTTTAGTTATGGAGGTACTGGTGGTGGCATAAACCTTTCGGGTTCTAAGCAAGGAGAGCATGGTACAAAAAGAATGAATTCAGAAGAAAGCATGTCATCAAGATCTAGCGACGTAGGGCAAGAGAAAAGAGAATCTTTTTCTTTTTCTACTCAAATATCTCAAATGTATCATTTGTTGGATAGCTATCATTTAGGAACAAACAGAGTAGTATTTTTTATTCAACCCCGTCCCCACGTACTTGAAGAACCAACTGGCTTTGTTAAAGGCCCAAGACCTATAGATGGTATTCAGGAATTTTTTATGATTGTAGCTCACTCCAAAGAGCAAAAAGACTTTTGTGTTTCTTTGAGGTTGGATACCAGTCATCTTACTAAAACACAAATAATGGATTACGATAGAAAATCGGAGGTCACACAACTAGCGCATGTTGATGCTCCAATTCCTACAAATCAAGATATTAAAGCAGAAAAATATAATTGGGGAAGAACATGTGTTGAAACCACTTGCTGGGATATTTATTATCAATGTTTTGTTTCTAAGAAATTTGAAGACAGTGTAACATATAATGCCCCTTCAGGATATATAATTGAAAGTTACGATGATTTAATTAATGAATCTGATCATGGCTCTAGTGATGTTGTCATTACACCAAACAGAGCTTCATTGAATATAAACGTTGAAGCTCAAGGACATAATTGCTATAGAGTTTCAGATTGCGTTTATAATTGTCCTGCTATGACAATTCAAGGATGGGGAGGATCCGCTAGGAGGCAGCTTCAAGTTAACCTAAAATCAACCACACCAACTGTAAAAACTGGAGAAGAAGAGGTTATGTTGATAACTACCAGAGGATTATGTTGTTGTTCTTCTGATTTGATTGAACTCCCATATAAGGGGGAAGTGGTAGTTGGAATAAGAGCGATACCTTCACATTTGCAAAGTAAGGTATTAAGCGGTGAGTCTTTATCAACTGGATTTGAAAATGTCAGAAATAATTTATCAGACAATCTTGCGCAAAACGAGGTTAGTTTACTGAAAGATGGTAATGATAAAATACAGAAAGATTACGCAGCTTCGGATTCTAAATCATTAATTCGTCAGGTAAATGAATTAAGCAATTTTATTAAGGCCGAAACCATCAAAAGTATGAATGATCCTTTTTTAAAACCACAAAAGTTCATTGAAACTGATTTTTTTGCACAGCAGCTTGAATACAAACTACGGCAAACTGAAATGGGACGATCAATATTGAATAAGTCAGCAGTCAAAGATTTACCAAAAGAGAGCATGCAAAAACTGGAAAAACATTTAAAAAAAGATGCAAAAAATATCACAAATCAAGATATCATGAAAATCCAGAATGCCAAGTTAGCCAAAATAACTGGAATTAACGAAGAAAGAATCTACAAATTAAAACTTCAATCAGTTGGTGTTAAATTCCATAAAGAAACTGATAAAAAAAATGAAAGATGATAAATCCTCAGAAAATGGAATAAGAGCTTGAACTAATTTTTTTGTACGGATGAGAATCCCTTTGAATGGAAAATTTACAATCAGTGCCATTCATTTATTAAGTTGAAGGTGAGAATGAATGCCAGACGAAAATGAGGAAATATACACGTTTGAATTAACTGTACCAAATGATGCAAATGAATTTGAGTATGAGGGGGAGTCATATGGAGCTAATTCTACATTTGTAGATGTTGATCCTTGTGAGGCAATTGGGTTTTTCAATGCTTATCTTGAACAAAATCCAAATGGCAGTAGATTTGATGTAACTAAAAATTTTTGGGCTAATGCAGATAAAGCGTGCGAAATAAAACAAGCAAATGCACCGGTTAATATTTCACCTGAAACACCTACCTCCAACATACCTCCTGAAGGTGATTCAGCAGAATCCCAGGGGGCGCATCCACCTCCTTCATCAGTTAGTGGCGAAACTTTAACTGGAAGTGGCACTCTATCAACAACAGAAGAAGAGCGCAGACCTCCTGAAGGAGAACAGCATCCTACTCATGCAGATGAGAGTCCACAACAACAAAAAGATGCAGGAGAGCCTGTTGATATTTTTAACGGTATTTTTTATCTTCAAGAAAATGACCTGGATCTTCCCAATACAATACTTCCAATGACTTTTAGCAGAATTTACCGTAGTGGAGCGCCTGCTTTTGGTCCTTTAGGCTGGAATTGGGATCATAATCATAATCTTTATCTCAGGGAACTTAGCGATGGTAATGTAGCCTTATGGCGTAATTTACATGAAGATATATTCATAAATAATGGTGCCAGTTTTGAACCTCCAAGGGGTGTTTTTGAACAATTAGAAAGGGTTGCAGGGCTCACACAGACTTACGAGTTAAAAGTTGAAGGCGGCGTAGTTATGCGTTTTGAACGCCCTTTTGGCTGGATAGATGGTGAAAGAATTCCTTTGGTTTGGATAAAGGACCGCCATGGAAATAAATTACAATATACCTATGGGACTGAAGATAAAATCATAGAAGTTAAAGATGATGATAATAGGTATCTGCGTTTCGATTATGATATTAATGGATTTATCACAGAAGTATCAGATCACGCTGGGAGAAAATACACTTATGAATATAATGAGGAAACTGAGCAACTTGTTTATGTTAATTCACCCCCAACAACAGATCAGCCCCATGGCAGCTATAGGGTTTACTATTATGACAAATATTCCATACTTCCAGAACTAAAAAATAATATTATAAGAATTGAAGACTCTGAAGGCAGGATATATCTTGAAAATAAATATGAAGAAGATCCAGCATCCTGGAGCTATGCAAGAATAAAAGAACAGTTATATGGGGGTTTTTTATTTCAGTATCAATACACACAACTTCAATACGTTCCCTCAAATTCTCTTTATATTAATATTCCTGCAGTTAGGGTAGAAGTATTAAATCCTGATTTCGGACTGGAAACTTATACTTTCAATTATCGCGGCGACTTGCTGGATGAGCGGTTTAGATTAAATAAAGATAAAACATTTAGAGTGGTCATCTTGCAGTATGAGTACGACGAACAAGGCAATTTATCCAAAATAATCGAGCCTAATGGAAGCAGTGAAATTTTAACCTATGATTTTACCAATGCTGATCCTAGAATGAGAGGAAAACTGCTTCAAGAAGAATTGACTTCATCACTTTTTTCCCCAGCTCCAAGCCGTATTGTTTGGCGAGGAAAATATGAACCAAATTACCAGTTGCTCACAGAAGAAACAAACGAATCTCATATGAAAACAGAATATAAATATGATTTTGATAACAATCCTGCTTCACCAACCAACACTGGAAAACTAGAGAAAATAATTTACCCTGATGTAACTCTTCTGGATGGAACAATCCAAAATTGTATTTCTTTACTTGAAAATAATCAAAAAGGTCAAATTGAAGCAATAATCCTTCCAGATGGAACACGTCATGAACTGGTTTATGGAATAAAAGATAATGAAAAAAGCAGATTAATAAAAAAGATATTTGATGTAAATGGCCTAAATATTGAGAATTACATTGTATATGATTCCTATGGCTATGAATCTGAAATGATAGATGGAAATGGTAATATTTCTAAGAATATTTATAATGCATTGGGGTTGATTGAAAAAAGTATTTTACCGCCGGTAAATGGCATATCGGCTGAGCATATAATGCATTATGACTCAGATAAAAAGTTGAGTGCTATTGACAATCCAAAAGGGAGTTTTAATGATCCAAATATTGCAGGGAATCATATCATTGATAAATTCCAAAGAAATGTTTTAGGTTATCCCACAAAATATCATTTAAGCAGCAATACAAATGAAAAGAGAGACATTAGGGTTTGTTCTGATTTTAGAGGTTATCCACTTAAAACTATAAACCCAGATGATAGTCTAATTATACAAATATATGATGAACGAGGTTTGCTAACACATCAAGAAGTCAAAGGCACAGAGGGGACAACACTTTCTGTAAATCATATATATGATACAAGTGGTCGCTTGATAAAAGAAGTTAATTCATATAAAGCAACGACCATTTATGGTTACGATGGATTTGGCAGATTAAAGAAAATTATTTTTCCCAATGGCACAAAAAAATTACATGAATGGGGAAAAAATGATTTATTATTAAGTGAAGAAATCATCGGCGATGATGGATCTGGGACTAACCGGTTACTTTCAAAAAAATCTTATGAATATGATGAAAAAAACAGACAAATCAAGACAATTGAAAAGTCATTTGCAGATGATCCAAATCTTGCAATTGATGTGATAACTACTTTTTATTATGACAAATTAGACCAGATAGAAAAAATAGTTGATAATAGAGGTGGAGTTAAAACTTTCCAGTATGACGGATTAGGGCAGTTATTAGCTCAGATCGACCCAATGGGAAATGAAGAACGCAATACCTATGATAAAAATGGTAACTTAATTCAAACAGACAGTTATCACAAAGAACCGGATGGTTCAGTTTCTCTTATTTCAAAAAAATACGTTTATGATGCAAGAAATAGAAGAATAGAAACTATTGAACCGGATGGAACTAAATTCATAGAAAAATATGACGATAGGAATTTGGTGGTCAGCCAGACTGACTATTTAGGAATTATTAAAGAAACCACTTATAACTCGTTTCACGATCTAATTAGTGAAACATACGACGTTGGCGGTTTATCTGTAACTCATCAATGGATTCTTGACAATATGTCCCGCGTTAATGCTTACATAGATCCAACAGGAGAAATATCAAAATATCATTACGATAGTGTAGGTAGATTCTACAAAACTGAATATCCAAATGGATTTTCGAGTACAAGAGTCTTCAATGACATTGGACAACTTAAAGAAGAAGTTTTAGGAAGTGGAGTGAAATTTGAATATGGCTATGATGGTGCAAATCGTTTATTGAGCATCAAAAATACTGGAGTGCCCAAATCCATAAATCAACTAAAAACACATGAATTCACTTATGATGGTTTAGACAGGGTTGTTTCTGCAAAAACTGGGAAAAATAAAATAGTGCGTAAATATGACAGTAGGGGTCGCTTGCTATTAGAAAGAACACACCAAAATGATATTGTGTGCAATTATGATGATAATGATGGCACTGTTGAAAAAATATGGCCAGATGGTAGAATTGAAAAATATTCTCATGACCTCAACGGCATAATAACTACAATTGAAGAAATTACTAACGGTTCATTAGGTGCAGGAGCTAATTTAATTGCATCATTAAAACCAAGCGGTAATTATTTAGGGGAGGCTAGTTATCAAGGAGGCCTAAAGATTGCTAATAAGTATGATGAAAGAAAGCGTTTAGTTGAATTAGCAATAAACAGTCCTACAGGGTTGGATGAGAAAATTAAATATCGTTATGATAAAGCAAATAGAATGCATGTTGAAGCCATTATAGGGAAAAAATCAAAGATCAGTTATTTTGAGTTTGATAATAAAAACAGGCTTGTAAATACAAAGGATAATTTTGATGCCGTAGTTCCAGATGCCACAACACAAGCTGAACATGACATTGCTATTAACACCCTAAAAGTTGCATCTGCAGGTGCTGCTCATGAAGAAAAGTTTGAATATGATTCATCTGATGCCCGTACTAAGTATACTGAAACAGGAAGTGTTGATAAAAACTATACTTACCGTTCAGGTCATAGAATAAAAAATGACGGAACAAATGATTATAGTTATCATTTAGATGGAACACTTGAAAGTGATGGTGTATTTAAATACGAAGTGGACGCATTAGGGCGAGTTGTTCAAATAAAATCTGGCATAAATGAAGTTTGTGAAATTGAGTATGATGCATTTGGCAGGCCAAGCATTATCAAAGAGTTAAATAAACCAGATAAATCACTCAATTATCTGGGTGGTTTTGTGGAGCAGGAAAATGAAAATGGGATTGCTTCAAGGCAAATTTCAATGCACCCAGTAACAGGCGTGCCTATAGCCTATCATTCTGGGATGGGAACACATTATACTCTTTTTGATAACAAGTATAATTTATGGGGCTTAGCAGATACTAATGGAGATTTGTTAGAGACATATAGATACAAGTCTTTTGGTGTTCCTGAAATCTATGATTCAAATGGAGATGCATTAGTGGCCTCTAATTTTGGAATTGACCCATTTTTTGGAGGAGAAAAGCTTTTATCATCTGCAGGATTGTACCTCTCCAAGCGAAGATTGATGAATCCTCTAAATGGAGTTTTCTTATCTTGCGATCCACAAGGTTATGCAGACTCTCCCTCGTTATATGTTTATGCTGCACAAAATCCTGTAAACAATATTGACCCAAATGGAGAACTTATCCCAGTCATCGTTGGAATTTTTGTGATAGGCGGATTAATAGCTGGAACAGGTTATAGTATCTATGATAGTATTAATCATCTTGAGAAGTATCAGGGAGCCGCAGGGATATGGAGGCCGGTTGTAAATGTTATTGGCGGCGGATTAGCTGGTGCCGCAAGCATATTGGCAGGCGAGGGCATTATATATGCTGCAGGAGGAGCAAGTATCTTTGGAGCGGGAACAGCAACCCTAAGCATAGCAAAATCTTTTGCGCTTTACGGTGCTTCAAGCGCTTTTTCCGGATTGTTTTTACGCGGCGGGTTTCATTTAATGTTTCCTGAGTATATAGATCCAGTATCACCAAGGACAATTGGTATAGATTTTGTCACAGGAGGTGCTTTGGGTGCTACATTTAGAGCAATGGCTAATTATGTCGCATCTCCAGGATTTGTGAAAACTTTGGGTGGATCGACAAGTAGGGGCGAGAGTTTAGGTCCTTATTCGGGCCGTATTGGGCGTTGGTTAGACAGAATAGGAATTCGGAAGGGTTATGAATCATTTGTTCGCAACAAAAATTTAGATGCGAATTTGAAATATGAGAAACTAGGAAGACATGATTTAGTTGATTTGATTGCTGAAAGAAGAACGGATATACATGAATGGGGCCATACTTTGTTTGATCGTTACTTACCTACCCTCAGATATTTATCAGATAATACTTCGTTGGGAGGTATTGCAAGTTTTCCTGAAGAAGTAGTAACATATTCGTTAGGTCATGCTGCAGTAGGAGAAATACATAGAATTCCTTTCGCTCCATTTGAAGCTTTAGGTAGTGTGGCAAAAGACTTAGGAATGAGTGAAGCAGCGAAAGCTGCAATTTTTTGGTCAAGATCATCTGTAGCAACGGGTATAGGAATAGCAGAGTATTTCTGGGCCAGTGATAAAAGTCAACCTACTTCATCATCAAAAAAATAAGCATTTATCAGATAAATTTTATTCAACCTTAATTTTAACTGATGTTTTGTGCAAAACAAGCTTCATTGGACTCATTAATAGTAGTTAATAGATATACTCTTTTTTAATTCACCTTTCTAATTAGGAGTTTTTAGATAAGATATAAATAAATGTATAATCAGTACAAATCTTCAAAAGTAATTATAAATTCAGCCCCATTATCATTATTTAATTTTATATCGCCATCAATTTGGGATATAAGCATATTAACAATCTTTAATCCCATAGAAGGACTATTATGGAAATCTAAATCATCAGGAAATCCAATTCCGTTATCTTTAATTATGAGAATGAATATATCATTGGATTTATGAAATTCAAGGGTTATTTCACCTTCATTTTCATCTGGATTTGGAAATGCGTATTTTATGCTGTTGGTGATGAGTTCATTGGTAATTAATCCTAAAGCCACTGCAGTATTGATATCTAACATGCTGTCTTCTATGTTTAAATTTAGTTTGATGTGTTTAGAATTGTCTACATATGATTTAAACAGATTTAAAGCAAGAGTTCTGAGGTATTCTCCAAAATTAATACGTTTTAGATCTTTTGAAGAGTAAAGATGTTCATGTATTAAAGCCATGGACTTAGCCCTGTCCTGGCTTTCTTTAAGGATAGCACGAGCATGGGGGTCTTTTATATTTTGAGATTTCAGGTTTAATAATGATGAGATTATCATAAGATTATTTTTAGATCTGTGATGAATCTCCTTCATAAGCAGTTCTTTCTCTTTTAAGGCATTTTTCATTTCATTTTCGGCTTTTTTTCGCTGAAAAGCCACAGAAACCATGGAAACAAGTGTTTCTACAATTTCCTTTTTTCTAATAATGTCTTCACCTAATGAAACGATAACAACTGATCCATAAAGCTTCTCATTCCATGTTAAGCCCATTCCATAAACTTTTTTAATGCCAATTATTTTCTCCGCCATTTTAGAAAGATTCTTAGGAAATATCTGTCCTGTGGCAATGTATAATCCTCCTTCAACCTCATTTAAGGTTTTATTGAAGAGATCATCCCTTAGTTCTTTGTTCATCTTATTAAAATCAGCTTCAGATTCCATGAAACCTTTGCCCATAAGTTTTTCAAATAATTCAGCTTCTTTTTCTTTAATTCCTGTAATACTGGCTAAAACAAAATGATTAGAATGTTCATCATAGGAAGTAACTACTATGGTGGATTCTGGAAACACTTCTTTTAATTTTGAGGCAAGAAAATCATGAATATCCATATCCTCTGGAAGTTCCACTAATTCCAGAGCACAAACGGATAAAAACTGCTCATTTTCAATAAGTTCTTTATTATAACTTTTATTTTCTTTTAAAGCAGATTCTAATTTCTTATTAATATCTTTTAACTTATTAATTTCATTTAAAATGATTTCAGGGGAGTCTTTAGGGTTCATTTTATCATTATAGTATTTAGTACAATTTTCTATTATGATATATGGATTTAATTAGTATAAAATGATTTTCATTTATTATTCATCCTAATAATTTTGTAATTTTAGTTTGTGATAGTGATGTTAATTCGAACTTTGGAGTGTATTCGAATAGGTAATCAAAAAATAGTCAAATAAATTAATAAAGAATCCTAAAATCCAACCTTTTTTCAAAAAAAACCCCTCAAACACTACGTGTTTGGGGCACCGAAAATCGAAGATTTTCGAGTGCTTGATCAAAAAACCCCTCGCTCAAAATATAAAACATGCAAAACCCTCGGTTTTGCTGCTCCAAAATCCTATGGATTTTGAGAGTTTTTGAGCTTGGGAGAAAGGAAACAATTAAATCTCTTTTTAATAAAGAATCCTAAAATCCCTGAATTCTCCAGTATATTCAAGCCATTCAAGCTTTAGATCGGTAACTTTGGCATAAGAAGGCCCTCGACCCATAAAATCAATGAGTCCCTCTACATTGTCCATTTCGCCCTCAATCATTGCGTCAACTCGTCCATCTGGGAGATTTCGAACCCAGCCATTAACACCATGTTTTTTGGCTTCATTTCTTGTTTTTCCGCGGAAGTATACGCCCTGAACGCGGCCAGATACAATGACATGAGCTCTTGTTTTCATATACTAACCATTTATATTACATTTAGATTTTGGTGTTAATTTATTTTAAGTTGAGAAAATAAAAATTGTAAAATATAAATTTTTATTTGGGTAATTGTATGATAAATTATTTTGCCATTTATTAAAAGAAGTAAAATATATATTATAATATTAAATATGGAGTATATATCTCTCCAAATTATCATTAAACTCTATAAACATATTAAAAAACTATTTAAATTAATAAGTTTTTCTATTTGCAGGTGATAGTAAATAATATTATTACGTTTATCAAAAGGAATCTTATAAAGCATAAGGGAGATGATTTTTTGGATAAACGTATAATTGCATTATTTGGTGTTTTAGTTTTAGCTGTATTTGTTATGCCTAATCTTCAAAATGAGGTATCAACTACTTCAGAGGTAACTATAAATTCAATTAGTAAAATTACTGTTAATGCTGCATATAAGGGTAATTATGTTGGTAGTATCAACTCTAATGTTTATCACAAGTCTTATTGTAGATATGTAAAGAAAATAAAGTCTTACAATAAAATATATTTCAAAAGTAAGGCACAGGCTCGTACATGTGGTTATAGGCCTTGTAAAGTCTGCAGACCATAATCCTATTTTTAAAAGGTGAAAAAAAATGAAAAAATTAGGGTCTATTCTGATTATATTTTTGATTTTGGGAGTTATTGGAATTTCAGGATGTTCTAATTCCGGCAGTGATTCAACAACTCCAACATATAATTATACAGATACGGCTATTCAAACAACAAATAATAATACGTCCAGTTCTTCAAGCCCAAGTATTACTGATACCAATTCAAGTTCTGATAGTAAGAGTTCGACAAGTTTATCATCTTCAAGTGCAACTGGAACATTTGTGGGGAGCGTTAACTCAGATGTTTACCATTATCCATCATGTGCATCAGCAAAAAGAATTCATAGTGAAAATTTAATAACTTTCAACAGTGTTACAGAAGCAAAAAACGCAGGGTATCGTCCTTGTAAAACATGTCATCCGCCAGGATAATTATTTTAAGAAATCGAGGATTTAAAATATTATCTTTATCATTTATAAAATGATTAATAATTTATATATTTATTTTTAATTTTATTGAATTCCTCTTCAGTTATTATACCGTTGTCTAACAATTTCTTTGCTTTGTTAATTTCATCCATGGGGCTAATTTGCTTTTGTGTTGTATTATATTCATTAGCTTTTGATTTAACTCCCATAATTTTTTGTTGAATACCAGAAACAAATCTATTGCCCTCTTTTGGTGGGACATTTTTAATTTTAATTTTTCCTCCAGGAGTCATAATTGTAACATTACCCAAGACTAATCCTTTTTTACCATATCCTATGCTGATTATGTCTGCATATCTCACAAATTGCTCCCCTCTACTTCCTCTCATGAATATGCCTTTCCTATTAAACTTTAATCCTTCTTTTTCAGGAATTACAACTACATTACTGCGGGACTCTTTATCATATCCAGTTAAAGGAGCAATTATGTTTGCAACTCTTACAGATTTCTGTCTTTTTAATCCTTCTTTACGTAACCAATTGGGGTCTGATTTATATTTAGCTTTTTTAATGTTTATTTTTTTAGCTTCTTTTGAATCAACTTTATGTAGTATTTTACCGCATTCAGGGCAATATTGGCCTTCTTTACCATTTTCAGTATTTTCACATTTCATATGTATACATTTCCATACCCATGTTTCAAACATCATATCCACCTCTCTTCTACAAAACATTATCAAATTGATGATTTATTTGTAAAATGGTTTATTTATCGCATTTATTTCGCGATTTTTTTAATAATTTCTTTCATTTCATCTAGTTCAGATTGGATTTTATCTAGTTTTTTGTTAACATTGTCCAATCTAGCATCTTTTGTACTTTTAACAAATCTTGAGGCAATTGTAGCTGTTAAAAAGCTTATAAATCCTATTCCTGTTATCATTATTAAAAATCCAATTAAACGCCCATGAAAAGTTGTAGGGGTGATGTCTCCATAACCTACTGTCGTTACTGTTACTAACAAATACCAAAATGCATCGTCAAAGCTATTCACGTCATCATTTATGCTAAATTCAAAAAAGAAAAATAGAGTTGTACTTGTCAATAATATAATTAGCACGATTAATAGTCCATAATCAATTTTGGTTTTATGTAAAAACTCTAAAAAATGTCGGATCTCTTTCTTGAAGAGGGCTAAAATCCGTATAATTCTTATCAATCGGAAATATCTAAAAATAGTACTGATGGGCCCTACCAAAATCTCGGGAATCATTCCTATAATGTCAGTCCAATTATGAAGTAGGAATTTTTTTTTATCATCAGATTTCCATAAACGATATATAAATTCAGGAATTAAAATCAAAACTACAATTAAATCAAAATATACAATTAATGTATAAATATTAGGGTCTACATTAAAAAAGGCGATTAAAGTTAATAAAATTATATCAGTGAGAATTAAAATAAGGATAATGCCCTCAATTAAAAAACTTAACTCTTTTTTCATCATTTCACCGGATTTTAAGTATAATAAATATATATTTTTAATTAGTAATATTTAGTTATTTATATTTTAATTATATAAAAAAGAACTTTAGAGTTGTAATTTATTATTTTTTCTTTAAGCTCAATGCAGCCTGAATCTCGTCCAGTTTTAACTGGAATTCTTTTCTATCTTAATGAATTATCTCTTTTTAAAGAGGATTTAAGGGAACTTAAAATGGAAGTTGAAGATAAAAGTACAGATATAATGCCATCTACAAATGACTTAAATAACTTGCTTAAATGGAACTATAAATCCAAGGCACCTAATCTAAAGCCTGCAAAATCTGTGATTTTGCGGCCACAAAAACATAGCTAAAGAAAATGCTTCGCATTTTCTGTGCATCAAAAACGTAGTTTTTGATAGTTTTTGTTGGCATTTAAAAATGAGAGGTCTATACGTATTCTTCAAGTAGAAAATGAACAAATTGAAACTTCTTTAGATGAATTTGATAAGGTTGTAGCTGAAATTGAAAACAGTGTTGTATGTGAAGTTAATGGTCACAGAATAAAGTCTTCATGGAATCCTAATCCAGATAAAAGAACTTGTGATGCCTGTGATTTTATAAATTTCTGTACTAAGCCTGAAACAACTAAAAATTCGCTTACAGTTCCATAAAATTGTAAAAAGAACAGTTATTCAAATCCATATTTTATTTAGACTGTATTTCACTTGTTTTTCATCAAATAATTCTATTATCTCATCTGTCTTTCCAGCTTCGATCATAAATGTTGCTCTTCCCATTTTTTTACCGTATTTTGAAACAATTCCTTCCCTTTCACTTGTGTATTTTTTACCTTTGTGCTCTGTTTTAATCTTGTAACCATAAAGTTGCCTTTTAACAAACATTTTGTCTTTTTGTGGTATTTCTCCATAACTATAAGATATAAAAGCTGCAGGTTTTAGGAAATCTTTTTGGCCTAAAATTAATTCTGGTTTACAATAGAGAGTAATACCATCTTTAACTACTTCCCAGAGGAAATCTGAATCTATTGATTCGCCTTTGTTAAAGAATACGAATGAAAATGGATTTTGAAGGTTATATTTATTTTCGATTTTAATTGCAATTTTTTGAGTTTCATGTCCTTCTTCTCCTATTTCAGGATTCTTACCTTGTAAATTAAACATTAAAAAAATGTCAATATCACTTTTTTTATGTATTTCATTCTTTACTGCTGAACCAAAAAGAATAACTGCTTCAATACCCTTTATGTCTTTCAAATTTCGTGCTAATTCATATGCAGCGTCTTTAACGCTCATAAGCCCACCGAGTAATATCATTTAATACTTCAAGGACTTTAGATATTGTTTCTCCATTACCTTTACCACCATACCAACGTCCCATTCTGATAGTATCCAGTTCTCCAAATGCAATTGCCATGTCTTCTTCGTTTCTTTCTCTTAAGAATTTTTGGAGTCCTGTATGTATATCTTTATGTGTACCAAATCTTTTTTCACATCCGTAAGAGAGATAATGCATTGAACATCCATAAACTAATTCTACTATTGAGCCTACATCTCCTTCTTCTGATATGAGTAAATCTATACTCTTTTTGATGTTTTCTGCTCTTTTAATGTGAGATTCTGCTTTCATAAAAACCACTTCTGTTATACATATACAGAATTACTACTATATTTACTTTTCTGTTAATATATAACTGTAAAATAATTCTGTTATGAAAGTACAGAATTTATGAAATACATCTTATTCTGTAACTATATAACATAAAAAGCTTTTAAAGAAAAACTTCTTGGGCTTAGTAACATTTAAAAATGAACGTTCTATACGTATTCTTCAAGTAGAAAATGAACAAATTGAAACTTCTTTAGATGAATTTGATAAGGTTGTAGCTGAAATTGAAAACAGTGTTGTATGTGAAGTTAATGGAAGAGGAATAAAGTCTTCATGGAATCCTAATCCAGATAAAAGAACTTGTGATGCTTGTGATTTTGTAAATTTCTGCACTAAACCGGAAACAACTAAAAATTCCCTTACAGTACCTTAAAAATAAAAAATTATTCATTTTAACGAGTTAAAATATTATTGCAACGATTTGATAACTGACTTTATTTATGGGCTACTTTATCGCCATATTTTGATCTTTTGCGCCATGATCTACATTATTTTGATTTTATACATCACAGAAATTATGCACCATTTTATGCACCATTTTTTATAGGGATTATAAAATATGAAAATTCAATTTTTGTCTCACTTACGTCTCATTATATAAATTTTTGTCTCACTGATGAATACTCTAAATTTCATATAAAAATTCCTTAATAAGTTGATTAATCTATTTTTCAAGCTTTTTATATTCTTGAAATATTAAGTTTTGCCATTTATATTGATAACTAATAAAGTTACTTACATAAAAATTAGTCATAACAAGCTAAAAGTTTATCTGTGGGTGTTAAAAGCCGACTTTTTAGATCCTGAAAAACCCAACCGTCTTTGATCAGTCTATCTTCAATATCAAGGAGAATGTCTTCTTCATCTTCGTTGATGATGTCGCCTAACTGGTCTCTAAAAATAATTGTAAACATTCCTGCATCTTTTGTGGATTTTAATATTTCATATGCAGCTTTAATTTCTTTATCTTCTAAAATTATTGACATTTCCACCACAATATTGTGATAAATGATATTTTAGTTAGATAATGGCTAATTTCCCTGCAGTTGTTATTTCCAGTTTTTCTCTGTCTATAAATCCCATATCTCTTAGTTCTCTAAGATGATTGTAGGTCATGCCTCTGCTGATTCCTATTTTATCTGAAAGGTCTTTTACTGAAATACCGTCGTTTTCCAATTCTTCTAATATCCTTCTTTTTGTTTTTGAAATTCCAAAATTAAGGATAGGTAGTTCAATAACGTTTTTGTCTTCTTCTGTAACGTAAACAATTTTTTTAACCATTTCATGCCTTGCATAACATCCAAAAAGAGCACCTAAAGCTTGAGGCTTCCTTCCTCCGCTGATATTAACGATAATTTCGTTTCCTTCACTGTGTTCATGTTCAATCACATCAACTGTGTCTTTAGCTATGGTTAAAACATCGTAAAGCGCGGTTTCATTGGATTCTATTTTTAATACTTGTCCAATAGTTTCATTAAGCATTCTTACAGCTTCAGATTGCTTGCTATCTGGTTCTTTGTCCATTAATAAAACTATTTTTTTAGGTGAAAAATGTGTGATGCAGAACATTACAGGTTCTAGTGAGTATATTGTTGATATTAAGGTATTTGTCATCATATCACAGTATAGCATTAAACATTGAGTTAGATGCCTTTTATATTAATTAATCCTATATTTTAACCCTTAATATACTTTTCCTCAAAAATTATACTTATATTATGTAATATTTAGTTTTTATTAGTATAAATAGATATATATACATAAAATATACATATAGTTTTATTTAAATATTCATTTTATATTTATTTTATTATAATAATTATATCATTCAATAGTAAACATATACATTTATATAATAGTTCTTACTAATTACATAATTGGACTCAAATTTAAGGGAGGGAATTTAATTGAAGTAAACAATCTAAGCAAATATTTTTGTCACAGAATACCTGAAAGAACATTTAAAATCAAAAATACATATTTTCCAGTATGTTCAAGATGTACTGGAATTTATATTGGTGCTTTTTCGTATTTTGCATTTGTTTACTTTGTCTACATCCAATACTCAATGGAAACAGTACTAATTGCAATAACACTGATAATTCCAACATTTTTAGATGGAATCACACAATTTTTAGGATATAGGGAAAGTAACAATCCTCTAAGATTTACAACTGGAGTCTTAGCAGGAATTGGAATAGGAATTTTATTTAAAGCTTTGAAATGGACAATAGTAAGTTAAAAGGAGGCGTAATATGTCAGATGAAGAAGGAATAAATGAAAAAACAAGTTGGTGGAGTAAGCAAAGCTCTGGAGTTAAAGCTGCAATAGGTATTGTTGGAATTTGTTGTTTAGGGTTGATATTAATAGTTGGATTTGGTGCGATGGCTTCTCCAGATAAAACAACATCCACAGCTAATCAATCAACAACACAGACAACTACAACTAGTCAATCATCAACACCGGCAGCCCCAGCAGCACCAACACCTCAAATAGTTACAATTAGTCAATTATATGGTAACAGTATACCTGCAGGAACACTTGTAAAAGTAACGGGGACTGTTTCACAATCAGATGGCTATAATTTAAGGATTCGAAACGATGATTACAAAGATATAATGGTTACAGGAAGCGGTTTAACTGCATATGAAGACCAAAAGATCACTATAATTGGAACATATGAGGGGCCAACAACATACACCACAGTAATGGGTGGTGAAAGAACAGTACCATCTATAAAAGACGCTAAGATAGCATAGAGGATCTATAAAACTAGATAGAAAAGAGGTTTTTAATAACCTCACAATTCCTATTTTTTTTAAATTAGCTTTAAATGAATTATTCATTTGCTAAAATATAATAACAATCATCTCTAGAATAATATACAAACTATAGTTAGGAATTAAAATGCCCCAAATCAAACTAAATGAAATTAAAATCAACTACAAAGATAAAGGCCAGGGGTTCCCCGTAATCTTAATCCACGGCCTATCAGATGATTTAAACTTATGGGAACCATTAATTCCAGAGTTAACCAGATATTACCGTGTAATTGCTTTAGATCTTAGAGGGCATGGTAATTCCAGTAAACCTGACATTCCTTATTCTATTAATGATTTTAGTAGGGATGTTTATACTCTACTCGTAAATTTAAACATTAAAAAAGCCCATTTTATGGGGCTTTCTATGGGCGGGGCTTTAGCTCAACAGTTTACAGTTGATCATCCTGGGATGGTCCAATCAATGATTTTAATATCCAGTTTCACATATCTTGATTCTAATTCGGCTGAAACATTGTTAATGCTTCGTGAATCTTTAATTAAAGGTGGGTTTAAATTATTTTTTGATGAAATGCTGCCTCTTGTTTTAACATCTGATTTCATCAGGGAATATGAATCTGAGCTTTTAGATATTAGGGCAGAGAAGATTGAAACTGAATACGTGCCTTCAATAATCCATTCTATTGACGCTTGTCTTGAATTTAACCTTAAAAACCAAATTTCAGCTATATCCAAACCTACATTGATAATTTCAGGAAAAGAAGATGTTTTAATTCCTCTTGAGCTTCAAGAGCAAACCCATAGACTTATAAAAGATTCAACATGGGAAATCATTGGAAATACAGGACACAACGTTATTATTCCTCAAAATATTCCTTATTTGTCTAAAACAATTTTAGAATTCCTTAAAAAGTGATTTAATCTTTTTTGCTATAATCATAAATCATAAATAATAGGTGCAGATAAACTGGTATTCATCATAACTACAGAAATTTAGTGAAAGTTCAAATCATATGGTAAAATAAAGGATTTTTATCAGTTAAAAATAAAAATAGGTTATATGGAGGGTTATATTAATGGTAAAAATAGAATGTCCAAATTGTAAAGCTCAAATAGAAGAAAATATTAAGTTTTGTACTGAATGCGGTAGTAAAATGGAACAGGTTACACCAGAGGAAACCACTGAGGAATTAAAATGTCCTAATTGTTCTACACAATTACCTCCCAACACAAAATTCTGTAATGAATGCGGTACAAAGATTGAAACAGCTCCCAAAGAAGTTATCTGTCCTAAATGTTCTAAAAAACTTCCAGTTAACATTAAGTTCTGTACAGACTGCGGAACTAAGATTGAACAACCTGTTTCCAGTCAAAAATCAGATAAGGATCCTGTGGATGAGACCATTGAAACTTTAAAAGGTACAGGAAAAGACCTTATGAAAGAGGCCGGTAATTTATTTAAAAAGTATAGATAAATTCTTTTTTTAATTATTTTTTTTTAAATTTATTTCGTGTTTTTGGTTTTTACTACTTTATTTCGAATTTTAAAGTTGTTATGAATGTTTTTCCATTATTTTAAATAGCAAATGTATATAACGAAGGTAATTAAAGTAGAAAATAATTAAATCATTCACAAATTTTAGATTAAGATGGTGCCAATTGGAGATGTTCTATTTACGGTTTAAGTTGTAGTCTTCTGTTCGATTGGTTCTGGCTAAATGCCTAATAATCAAATGTTACAGGAGATACAGGAATGAACTCTGAATTTATACAAGACAAAGAAATAATAGTAGCTTCCAACAGAGGACCGGTACTATTTAAAAGAGATGGAAACGGGAAACTGGAACTAATAAGGGGAAAAGGAGGTATTGTCGGTTCAATGATACCATTCCTTGAAAAAACCCATGGAAAATGGGTTTCTTCTGCAATCGGAGAATGTGACCACCATATAAACGATAAATATGATTCTAAAATACCTATACCCTTGGAAAACCCTGAATATTATATTCAATTAATCAAAACAGAAGAGGATGTTTATAATAGGTTTAATGGTAAATTTGCTAATCCTTTATTGTGGTTTATTCATCATTCTATGTGGAATCCGCCCTATTCGCCATGTGCAGACGATGAATTACACCATGCATGGGATTCATACCAATACGTAAACACTAAGTTTGCAGAAGCCATAGGAGAAGATGCATATAACTCAGAAAAGACCCCAATAGTAATGTTACAGGATTATCACCTTTATTTAACACCTAAATTGATAAGGAAACAGCATCCTGATGTTCTTATGAGCCAATTCGTCCACATACCATTCCCTCCGCCAGAGATATTCCAGCAATTGCCAAATCACATGCAAATCGAAATATTAGACAGTATGCTCACCAATGATGTCTTAGGATTCCATATCTCTCGTTATATGAACAATTTCTTTCAAACAATTAAACTAATTCTGCCTAACGCTTTGGTGAATGAAATATTGGGAGATATTATATATAATGGACATGTCTGTCATGTAAGAACTTATCCTATTAGTGTTGATGTGAAAACACTGCAGAAACACGCACAAGACCCAAATGTTATTGGTAAAGAATCAGAAGTAGATGAAATAGTTGGAGACTGCAAATTAATCTACAGAACAGACAGAGCAGACTTATCAAAAAATATTATCAGAGGATTCCAGGCTTATGACATGTTTCTTGAGAAATATCCTGAATGGAGAGAAAAAGTCAAGTTTGTAGCAACTTTAATGCCATCAAGACAGGATATAAAGATTTACAGAGAATACACCGATAAAATAATGGACGTAGTTAATGAAATCAACGATAAATATGCTACTCCAGACTGGGAGCCAATTAAATACATTTTTAAGGGAGATTACGACTTAGTAACTGCTCTTTTTAAAAGATATGATGTTTTAATGGTTAACCCTATATTAGATGGAATGAATATCGTAGCCAAAGAAGGAAGTGTTGTAAACGAAAATAATGGAGTATTAATTCTTTCTACTGGAGCAGGATGTTATGAAGAATTAAAAGATGGTGCAATTTGTATAAATCCTTTTGATCTAAGACAAACTGCAGAATCAATTGATAATGCTTTATTAATGGATGAGGAAACCAAATCCCAGATGATTAAAAATGCAAGAGCAGTTTTAGAAAAGAATGACCTAAATAAATGGGTATCTGACCAATTAAAGGATATTGAGACCGTTATGTATGAAAGAGGAAGTCTTAAATCCAAAAAACCTGAGGAAGCTCGATTTGAAATGAATTAAATGTTTCAGAGGATCTTTAAATAAAATACTAATGATTTTTAATTTAAAATTCAAAAAGGATATTTTTTAATGTCTATTCAACTTCATGATTCCTTAAAAATAGCAGAAAAAAAGAATGCTTTGCCTAATGTTATTGCCTATAACAGAATTGATGGTCCAGGTTCCAGTTTAGATTTAAGCGAATTTCAGCAGACCTTCTGGAAATTACCAAAAATACCTCAAAATGATGATCCTGCAAGAAAATGGACATGTAATCTTCCAAGAACGGTAGGTATAACCATTGATACAGGAACTAAAATTGAGGCCCGTCCCTTTGATCCAGACCTTATTGGTGTAAAATCTGTTGAATATAAAACTGAAGTTACAGCATTTCCTGGTGAAGTAATTCCAGTAAAAGAGAACTGGTTACTTAAAATAATTGAAATATTTGACATCAAAGGGGTTATGTTTGTTTTAGAGAATCTTCGAGAAGGTATACAATCTTCAGGACTTGGAGGATCATCAACAGCCACAATTGGTGTTTGTATACTTGCAAATGAATTAGCAGGACGGCCATTTAGTAAGATTCAATTGATTTCTTTAGCTTCTCGTATTGAACAGGGTTTTGGAGTAAGTATCACTGGAACTCAGGAACAATCCAATGTTATTTTTGGAGGAGTAACTGATTATGTTTGGTTTCCATGGGGAATACCAGGACATCCGGGTACAGGGTATGGTGATTCTTTACGTTACGAATTAATGCCTCCAGAAGATTACGGGCTTTTAGAAGAGAGAACGGCTATTTTTCATACTGGACGTCCTCGCCAAAGTTCAGATGTGAATTTAGCATGGAGAAACGCTCTTTTGACTGAAGTTGGATATAAATTACATTCTAAGAAAATGAAGGTAGCTTACAAGTTTCGTGAGGGATTAAGACTACAAAAATGGGATCATGTTACTGAATCAATAGATGAATACCGTAGAATTCGGACAAAATTATGTGAAGGTTATATGGAAAGTTCCAGGGATTTATTGGAACGTGCTAAAGTTTTTAACTGTATAGCTTTCCCTCTGGGGGCTGGTGGGGGTGGAGGAGTTCTTTTATTTTCTAAAGACCCAGAATCTTTAGAAAAATTGCGTGAGGATCTTAAAGGTATTTACAGTGAAATCCCCTTTAAAATACGATCTATGGGTCATGAAATTAATAATGTAAATTTGGGGAAATAATTGGCTTTATTTAAACCAATACTGTGCTGTTTTTAAGTATTTAATGGGATTATTCATTTTCATCAATTACTCTTTGAACCAGTGCGGAATCAACATAGGCACGCACTTCAACAATAACTTCATTTTCAAATTTAACTATCCAGCAGTATGTATTATTAAATGGCTTTCCATTGATAGCTGTTGAAAGAGATTCCATCTCAACTACAGCTGTATTGTCTTGAAAAATGATGTTATTTACTTTTAAAACTACTCCTTCCTTTAGTATTTTGTTCAATCGGCTGAATGTGTGTGATATGAATTCTTCTTTGTTTTTGTATGTTCCAGCTAGGGGGTGTGTTCCCATTACTGTCCATTTTACATCATCGGCTACATGTTCAAAAAATTGGCTGCTTTCACCAGTTTTAAGGTAATTAAATAGTTTTTCTACCTTTGGGGTTGTTATTGGCAAATTTATTCACCTTTTTTAAATCATATTTTTTTTTATATTTCTAAACGTTTATAGGGAAAATGTTTTTTTTATTGTAAATATATTTAAATAGCACTATATTATATTCATTTGTGAAGATGTTTAAAACCATTGTACTCATTAATTTAATGGCCAAAAACTTTTGAGGAGGTGGAATAATGAAAAAGAATAGAATGGTATCTGGGATCATTGCATTTTTTGTAATATTAGTGGTGATAGGTGCTTCAGGATGTACTTTTAGCTCAGGCGACGATGACGATGATGACAACGATAACGATGTTAATGATCTAATTGCAGTTAATTGTGCAGTTAACGGAGGTTCTGCTCAAAGCGATAATGGACAGGATACAGCAGTATCTCTCGTTGAAAGTACTTATGACAGTCGAAGTTAGGCATATAACTACAATTAAGAATATTTTTTTCTTTTTTAATTTAAAAAACAGGAATTAAACCTTTACTATTTCCTGTAATGCATTCTCCACCTTTAGGAGTCACTATGAACGTGTTTTCTATTCCAACCATTCCAATTCCTTTAATTCCTTTTTTTGGTTCTACAGCAAACACCATTCCTTCCTGCAACGGTTCATTAAATCCTTGTGCAATTACAGGCAGTTCATCAATTAATAATCCGATTCCATGACCCAGAAACTTTACTTTACGCTCGCCGAATCCCATAAAGTTTTCCAGAAATTCTTCATCTAAATTGTTCATTATGGTGTTATAAATCTTTGATGGTATGGCACCAGGTTTTAACATTTCTGCAACTTCATTTTGAATTTCCACACATTTATTATGGGCATCGATGGCATATTGTGGAAGTTCGTGGCCAAACATGTATGTCATGGTCTTATCTGTGTTGTAACCGTCTACTCCGCATCCGATATCAATAAATACCAGATCATCTTTCTTTAGTTTCCTCTTACGGCTTCCAAAAACAGGCACTGCAGGGCTTAAACCATAATTACCGCTAGCTCCATCAAAATAGGTGGGATATATTGAACTTTCACCAAAACCAACATGTCCTACAACGATTTCTGTATCAAACATTCCAAAACGTGTTACACCGTGATGTCCTTCTTCTATTAAAATTTTAAACAATTCTGCTGCCAGATCTGCTTCACTTATTCCTTCATGAAGTAGATTAGGGGCAATTTCTTCTAATACATATTGATGAATCTTACCAGATTTCCTCATTAAAGAAAGCTCATATTCACTTTTAACAGCCCTAATAGCTGCAATGTGGATATCTACAGGTTTAAATGTCTTAAATGGGAAATGTTTTTGAAATCTTTTGTATAAGGCTAAGGGAACTACTTCTGTTTCCAGATATACTGTATTTGGAAACTCATTCATACTTTTTGCAGCATCACGGAAGCTATTCATATGTTTTATATTTTCAAATAATGATTCATCCAAAGCTCTTTCATAGCTTCTGCGCACCCAAAATGTTGCATCTTCATTTCGAGGAATAATCAGCATTCCATCCTGCATGGTGCCTGTAAAATAATAAAGATTTATATTGCTGAAAATAACAACTATCTCCCATTGAGGATTTGAAACATCCATCTGGTTTCTAAAACGTTTCATACGAGTTTCAAGTTCAATTAAAGGTACTTTATTCATATTAATACTCCGTATTGAATTTACATGCTTAATTTAGGGTTTAAAACATTAATTCCATCTGCTTTTAAAACATTAAATTTCTCTTTTTTTTCGGTATGGATAGGATAAACACTTTCTGGGTTAATTTCTCTAATCATCTCTATTATTTCTGGCCCGCAGGCATGTCCTGAAGCGTGGTAACCTTCATGGACTTTTATATTAAAATGTTCTAACCATTTTAATTCTCTTTCTTTATCTAACTCCATTTCATCATTAAATGGTTCTGTTTTGGATTTTATATAAATTGCATTCTCTGGTTTAATATCAATCAATTCTTTAAATTCAAAGAAGTCGCATTGGAAAATATATTCATCTGGATTCTCCTTTAAGTCTTTGTAGTTTACGTTGTTATCCCATGATACAAAGTCTTTTTCCCAACCTTTATAATCGGCAGATACATATTCTGGATCTAATTTGCTGCTTGAAATCCATTTATCACCGAAAGCCACATATGATTCATCGCCAGTTAAACCCCAACTTTTTCGGGAAGTGTATACTGCCACATCATCAATAGATGGATAGCCCATATCCTGGAATTCATTTAATAAAAATGCCTGTTTAGTATTTACAACCAAAGTTCTGTCTGACTCTTTTGCTACATTGTAAAATGTATAAAAACGATCCAGGTCTCGAATAGGATAATTCACTATGATAAGATCTCCATGTGACAGTGCAAGTTCTGCAGCTTTCTTTTCAATATCAGTTTCCAGTTGATTATGGTCACTATCAATTCGTGTGCCTTCTGTAATCAAAACGTTGGGAGAGAATTTTTTAGCTTCTTTTACAAAATTCTTAGTCTCATACTCTCGTTTACCGTGAAATCTGAAGTCTCCAGTATACACTAAAGCATTTTCATCATTATCAGCTAAAAATGCACATGATCCTGGTAGTGAATGGTCAACCGGAGCAGATTTTATCTTAAAATCACCTATCTCAAATGTTTCATAGGGTTCAATTAATTTTATTTCCCTGGGCTTTAACGTGTCCTTGGAAGTGGCCCTTTTATGAGTACTGCTACCTTCTTTTGCTATCTTTTTTTCGATTAAAAGAAAATCCTGTTTATAATTAATATAATTGGAAAATCCAGGGGCACCTGTAGTTTCCAGAGATTTAATAATCAAATAACTCTCTTTGCTCATGTAAAAAGGAATATCGTCTCGTATATGGTGCAAATAACCCATATGATCTATATGTGCATGGCTTATTAAAATTCCCTGAACTGAGGGTTTTTCATTGAAGTTAATACCACTGTGTCGAAGATAATCTTCCCTGTAGATGCCTTTTACTTTAGGTAAAAGCCCAAATTCCATTAAATCCATTATTCCATTGGCTTTACGTGGCTGTCGAAATCTTTGATTTCGATGCCCCGAAATGAAAAATTTCGAGGGCTGTAAAAATTCCGAGAAGAATTCCCCTTCTTTGTTGAAACTTTTACCAAAATCAAAAAAGAATGAATTATTATTAGATGAGATCTGAATTTTATTTCCACCTATCTCATCTACTCCACCATAAAAATCAATAGAAGTCATATAGATTTATTAATAGTTTATTATTATTTATTTTTTCTTTTTTTCAAAATAAAATTATAATTACTATTCCAATTTAACTTAAATCTCCTCTTTTAACTCTGCTATTTTAAAAAGAACAGCCCACATATGTTTACAGATAAAACTGCCAGGTTCTTTCTCGCTTCGGTATTGATAGTCATCACAGTCACATAGCCACATGTTTTCGTTCATGCTAACTTGATAATTACCTTCCTTAGAGCTTCCAACGGCAAATATCATTAAATCTTCGTCAAATAATTCGATTTTAACGTTCCCGTTTTTATATAATTTTAATCCTGCATTCATCCGGTTTGCCATTATTTAATCCTCAATCTAATCTTTCTATTTCCATTAAATCAAGTATTTGTCTTATTATAAATAATGTTCCTTCTTTATCCAATGGTTTATTATCATTACCACATTTTGGAGAGTATATGCATGCTGGACATCCTTCTTCACAGGTACAGTCTCTTACAAGCTCGTAGGTCATTTTAAATATTTCTTCCATTAAATCGAACGCTTTTTCAGTTAATCCAATCCCTCCTTCAAATCCATCGTAGATAAAGATTGTAGCCATTTTAGTGTCTTCATGGGAGGGTGTGGAAACACCTCCTATATCGAATCTGTCACACATAACGTGGAAGGGAATAATAGATATCATAGCGTGTTCAAGTCCATGAATGCCTCCTTCAAAAACCTCTTTTTTATCTATAGCACATTTAAGACCTTCTTTAACATTTTCAGGTAGGGTGATCCACATGCCTTTTGTTTTAAACTGGATTGGAGGTAATTTAAGGTTTCTAACACTAACTATTTTACTTTTTTCTATTACTTTATATTTGGGATAAGATTCACTAACTTTAAGCTCTCCAAATGAAATTTTCAAATTACCTACTTTGTGTTCTTCTAATTCTTTAAGTATTTTTATATCAATATCTTTTTGAACACTTGTATGGCTGTTAACATCTTTTTTAACTACTTTTATCGTATTTTTAGCTAAACTGAAGTCATGTACAATATAGGTTTCTCCTTTATTAATTAATACTGCCCCTTTATGTGCTTCTGTGTAAGCCTGTCTTTTATCCATGGTTTCAAGAACTTTTCCTTTGTGATACACATTAAATATTTCAGAAGATGTATTGCCCAGATTAACTTTAAATGGAGGATATTCTGTTCCTGAGTACTTCCAACCTTCAGATGATTTTTCAATCATTTTTTTGGAAGCTAATGACTTTAAATGGTCCGTTACATCTGTTTCAAAATCAATTTTCATCATATCTGGCTTTACAGGCATTTCTTTTGCTGCACACATTAAATGACCTTCAATAATAGGGAAATTGGATAAATCAATAACTGCATGTTCATGGGGTTTATCAAAGAAAACTTGAGGATGCTTCATAAAATACTGGTCTAAAGGATTTTGGAAGGCTACAAGTGTTACAATAGAATCATCAGTTCCCCTTCCAGCACGACCTGCCTGTTGCCATGTTGACATTATTGTTCCAGGATAACCTGAAATTATAACAGAATCCAGCGAACCAATGTCAATACCTAATTCCAGGGCATTTGTAGCTGTTACTCCTTTTAAAGTGCCATTTTTAAGATTATTTTCTATTTCACGTCTGTCTTGAGCAAGGTAACCTGCACGGTAGATGGAAATTTTATCTGCAAGCTCAGGGTTTATTTCAGCTATTTCTTTCCTAGAACGTCTTCCAATTAATTCTGCCATTTTTCTGGAAGTTGTAAAGCATAATGTCTGTAGTTTGTTTAATAGGAATAATTGGAACAGATTTTGGGATTCTACGTGTGTTGTGGTCTTTCCCTCACTGTCAAAATAGGGATTGTAAAATATAAAATGTTTTTTTCCTTTAGGGGAACCGTCAGTAGATATTAATTTAAATTTAACTCCCACTAACTTCTCGCTAAATTCCATGGGATTGGCAAGGGTTGCTGTTGATAAAACAAATTGAGGGTCAGAGCCATAATAGTTAAAAATTCTTTGAAATCTTCTAAGTAAAAAAGCAACATTAGAACCGAAAACACCCCTATACTGGTGTGCTTCGTCAATTACAACAAATTTGAGGTTGCTCATGAAGTTTTCCCATTGATGATGCCATGGCAGGATGTTATGGAGCTCATAGGGGTTGGTTACAACAATTCGTGAGTTTTTTCTAATCTGCCTTTTATCTTCTGGACTTGTATCTCCATCATAAACTTCAGGATTTAAGTTCATTCCACAGTATTTTTCAAGTTCTTTCATTGATTTATGCTGATCATTTGCAAGAGCCTTTGCAGGGTAAATATAAAGTGCTGTAGCATTCTTATCATGGATTAATTTTTCAAAAATAGGTATATTAAAAGCAAGAGTCTTTCCAGAAGCTGTAGGGGTGGTTATAACCACATTTTCCCCGGCACGCAGATAATCTATGGCATTGCACTGATGTTTATAAAGTCTGATATTTTTTCTTTTTAAGTAATTCTTTATATATTGGGGTAAAATAGCCTTTGTATCACCATAAACTGGTTTTTGTGGTTTTAATGTTTCTATATGTTCTAAACGATTTTTATACCACTTTTTTGAGTCTAATGTATCTAGAATATTGTTTATCATTAACGATTCCTTTATAATGGGTGATTTAGGCTTAAATGGATTAAAATAGGGAAATATTATTTAAATATTAATTTAATTTTAATTAAGAGGAATTGTTATAAAACATCCTCTAAATTTAAATTCTAAATTTCTTAACTTCTCTTTCATCTAATTAAGTAAAACTATGATTTAAACTTTTCTTTTTATAAAAAAACTCTTGATAATTTCTTATTAATTAGTATATGTTCATGAGGCATGTTTAATATGGCTTAAATTGTAGCTATTTACTCTAATTCTATATTTATGCCAACAGGACAGTGATCAGAGCCCATTACCTCATTTAAGATGTATGCAGACTTTATTTTGTCTTTAAATTCATTATTTACAAAGAAATAGTCAAGTCTCCAGCCTACATTTCTCTCCCTTGCACGAGTCCTGTAACTCCACCATGTATAATTCTCACTTTCAGTGTTAAACATTCTGAATGTGTCGCTGTATCCGTTACTTAAGAATTTATCGATCCAGGCACGCTCTACAGGCAGGAAACCTGAAATTTTTTCATTTTCTTTGGGTCTTGCAAGATCAATCTCCTTATGGGCAGTATTCAAATCTCCGCAAATTACCACGTTTTTACCATTTTCTTTAAGATTATTTGCATAATCTAGAAGTGTATCATAGAATTCCAGTTTATATTTAAGTCTTTCATCTGACATTTTCCCATTGGGGAAGTATATGTTTAGAAGAATAAAATCACCGTAATCTGCAACCAGTGTTCTACCTTCTCTATCAAATTCAGGGACTCCAAATCCATATTCTATTTTTTCAGGTTTTATTTTAGTGTAAATTGCCACTCCACTGTAACCTTTCCTTTCTGCTGCTAAAAAATATGAATGATATCCATCAACATGTTTTAGAGCTCTTGGTAGCTGATCTTGGGAAGCTTTAGTTTCCTGGATACATAATATATCTGGATTTTCATCTAAAAGCCATTTTACGAATCCTTTTTTATGTATGGCCCGTATACCATTTACATTCCATGAGATAATTTTAATATCTTGCATTTTAGTCCACCAGTTATCGGGAATAATTTTTTCATTTTTAATTTATTTACTAAATATATACTTTATCATTAGCAACTTATAAATTTGAAATTATTTTATTCTCCATCCGCAAAGTTAATATATGATGAGAATAAAAATATAGATATACTAAAATAATTTGGAAAAGGAGATTAGATAATTGAATAGATATTTACTTGTTATACTTGCTTTAGTGATTTTTATTTTATTCGCGACAGGATCAAGTGGTAATGAATCCCAAACAAAACATTTTGACAACGGAGAAATTTCTTTTGATTACCCGGGAGCATGGAATGGAACTAATGGCACTGCACCAAATGTAGTAACATTTACAGACACAAATGGAATGAATGTAACTGTTTTAAAATTATCAAAGCCTTCAACTTATAATTTAGCAAAAAGTTTAAGTTTGAATGCTGCAGGAACAATTAACCAAAATTTCCAACTTGTATCCAGTAAAAATGTCACTGTTAATGGAATAATGGCTTATGAGCTTGAGTATAATGTTAATGGGAAAAATGGCCCGCAACAAAGAAAAGAAGTTTGGTTTGAAAAGAATAATGTAATTTACTGTGTAATATATACTGCTCCAGGTCAAGGAAAAGTTGATTCCGGAGTAGAGATCGACGAATCTTTTGGTGGAAAATCATTAGAATCAATGATTACAAGTTTTAACATAAAGGATGGTGTTGCTAATCCTACTAAATCCACAGGATGGGCTGAAATTTCCATACCCGATATAAACGCTAATTGGAAGATAAGTTCCTACTCTATAAACACACCTGGTGCTGTTTATCATATACCTACAAGTTATTTCCCTGGAGAAAAGGGTGAAATGAGTTTAATGGGGCATCGTACTACTCATCATGCACCATTCCTTTATATATATACACTTAAACCTGGAAACTTAGTTATAATCAAAGATAATCTTACACAGAAAAAGTATACTTATCAGGTTGAATCTAATGGAGATGTAAGGTGGGGTGCTAAGGGTATAAACATTAAATACCAGCCAAGTGATGAACCAAAATTGTTATTGGTAACATGCCACCCTCCAGGATTTTCAAGGGCAGCATGGATTGTTCATTGTAAACTGGTTTCAGTGGAGCCTTTAAGTTAAGATTTAAAAAAACTTTAAATCTATGATTGTACAATTTAAATAAAGAAAAGAATGAATTTGTAAAGGGTGATATAAAGATGGTAGAAGCACCAGCTGTAAGTGGATTTTTAATATATTCTCATATGCTTCCAGGAATACTTGCATTTTTAGGAATACTTCTTATTGCTAATGGCATAATGGATAAAAAATTAGAATATGCTGTTGGAGGAGTTATCCTCTTTTTTGCAGCAGGAATTTTGCCATTTTTAGTCTTACCATTCATTTTAGGAGTATAATGGTAAAATTACTTTTTTTTAATTGAAAGAAAATTTAATCTATTTGAAATTTTTGCATTTTTCTTTAATTAATTTTTTGTTTCCATTGAATGCACCTTTATTTTCAAGTTTTATAACAGAAGCTGCAGAAGCAAATAATCCACAAAGCTTTGGATTGTCTGTTTCAAGTTTTCTTGCAGTATAAGCAGCCATATAAGTATCACCAAGACCTGTAGGGTCTTCTATTTTTTTAGGCGTAAATGAAGGGATTTCATATAGCTTATCTAATTTTTTAGAATAAATTAGAGAACCAGAACTTCCAAGTGTTATGATTACTTCTTCTGGACCGAATAAGGTCAGTTTTTTTGCAACCAGTCCTAATGGAATATTTTTACCTAAAATTATTTTTGCTTCATTTTCATCTATAAAAAGTATTTTAATATATTTGAGGAACTTCTTGAAATCTTCCCATGGCTTTAAAACAATTTTATTACCCTCTAAATGTCTTAAGTAACCTTGTGCACCAAGATACAATGGTATTCCTAATTTATATAACTCCTTAATAGTCTTTAATGGAATGTCATAAGGACTTAGCGGACCTAAAAGCAGTGCATCTGAGTTTTTTATACTTTCGGATATATCATTGATATTTATGGGATTATGGGGGATGCATGCTTTCTGTATTCTGTGATTAGGATTATTATCAGGATATATGTTTTTGAATTTTACAGTTTCATCCACTAAAATAGGAATAATCTTTACATCATCTGGAAAAGACTTTAGAAGTTCTATATCATCTTTAGAAATAGTTATAACTGCATTGGTATTAATTTTAAGGTTTGAAAGGACACTGCATTGGTAATAAACAGCCCCACCAGTTAATTTATAATCTGCATCATCTTTTTTAATAATGTCTTCTGTTACAGGACCTATTAATGTTATACTGGACATTTTTTACTTTCCTCATGAAATTTTTAAAATTCAGGAGCTAATTTACCATTATGCAGTGTTGAGCCCACTAAAAATTTATTTAAGCCTATATCTTCAAGTTCATCTATGTATTCGCTTGTTAGGCCTCCACCGATAATTAAAGAAGTGGGAAGTTCCATAAATTTTTGTATAAGTTCTTTATTTGCACCGCTTTCAGTTCCAACTTTTGAAATATCAAGTATTATAATTTCTGATGGTTCTAATTCATTTATTTTTTCTATAAACTCATTTATTGTGATATTTAAGTGTTTGCTGAACAGTTCATTATCTTTGATATCAACACTGATAATTAATCTGTTTTTATCCACATTATTGAAAATATCATGGAGATCTTCTATCTTCTCCAATGTTTCTGTTGCAACAATAACTTTATGGGCTATTTCCAGTGCATCTTCAACTTTTTTTACATTATTAGCTCCACAATCAAGCATTACAGGTATTTCTTCATTTATTTTTTTAATAACGTCAAAATTAGATCCCTTTCCCTCTATTGCATTTAAATCGGCAATATACATTCTTTTTGCACCGTAAACGCTTAATGTTTTTCCAATTTTGCAGGGATTGGATGAATCACAAAAAACAGTTTTAAGAGGCTTATATGTATCTCTTTTACCAGATTTTCCAGATACTGCTATTTTATCTTTTAAATCTAAAACAGGTATAATCATAAAAATAATTTCTTAACTTTAAACTAATTAATTTAACGTTTATAGTAGAATAAAAGTGGTTTAATTTAAAAAAAAATTTAGGTTTATAAAATAAAAAAATAAGATATTTTATTTTAAAAGTTTTTCAATCTCTAAAACTGCATAATCTGCGGCTTCATCTGCAATTTTGAAGTCTGCAGATGAGAGATCATCAAATATAATGTTAACACTGACGTCAACATCCAAACTTTCATTGTAAACAAGTTCTACGTTAATATCTATATCAATAATCTCTTTTTTGGAGACCCTGGAAAAAATAAATGTTTCAGCAGAAGATACTGCAATTTTGGAAATATTATCAAGGTCTTCATCAGTTAATTTTTTCAATTAATTAACCTCTATTGTAAACCTGGCCCTTGCATTGCTTCTTGAATAGAAGCTTGCATTTCCTGAAGCTTTTTCATTATACGTTCTTCTTGCCTTTTAACAGTTTTTTCTCGAAGTTGTAATGTTTCTAATTTTTCTTCAAGTTCTTTGGTCATTTCATCTTTTTTAACCTTTATAAGCAAAGTTCCAGCTGTTTTATAAACATCTGCATCGTCATCAGTCTTTTTTAATTCTTCAACTGCATTTTCAGTTTCTTTAAGTTGCATATCAACAGTCTGTTTTTGCATTGAAATTGCCTGAGCTTGTTGTTGTGCTTGCTGGAATTGAGCTAACTGGTGTTGTACATTTTGAGGAAGTTCCATTTTATCACCAAACTTTTAAGTTTTACATTATTTATTAATTTAATTAATTTTTAATTTTTTAACATCACTGGACAGTATTATCCATCTAAGATAAGAATTAAGAGATGCCCGAAGAGAAGGAACATCACGAGCATCAATCACTAAATTTAAAACATTTCTATCTAAATTCACACTTACAGATGATCTATTGGATGGAGAACTTTGAATTTCAGGTTCAATTGATCTTAAAACTGTTTCTGCATCCAGCAAATTTTCAAATTCAATTTTAAATTCAGCTTTCACATGTTCTGGAATGTTCATTCAAATCTCCAGTTTTTAACATAAATTTTAGGATCTCTAATTAAACCATCTTTATCATAAAACTCTATTAAAGCTTTATTTTCTAAATCTCCCTCTTTGACCCACATAACATTCCTATTGGAATCGTGGTGACATTTAGGAATATCTAAAATATCTATAAATGCTTTATTTAGATCATCTATTTCACATTTTATGCATAGTTTATCTGGATTTATTTTACCTTTTGAATCTAAAAGTGCCATTGTTATCTTTAAAAATAACAAAATTTGGCCATTTGTATCATAGATTTCAATTCTGCTGGGGTTTCCCTTTATCTGGGAAATTACAGCAATTTTTTTAAACCCTGATTCAGATGCTTTATTTAAAACATCTCGGAAACTCATTTTCCCCCGGTTTATGTACGTGGCATTTAAAACACGACTTAAACTCTGGCAAAATGTTCTTGTTCTGCTGGATGGTTTCCTTGATGTTGTTATAAACATTTAATACTGCCTAGATCTAGAAATTGTTTAAATAGTTTATCTTGCGCTTATGTCTCTTTTTACTGGCGGAATCTCTTTAAAAAGAATCCTGTATCTGCATTTTGGACATTTAGCTTCAGTGTATCCTTTAAGATCTACTAAAGTACCGCATTTTGCACATTTATACATTATTCAGCTCCAAAAATCTTTGATTTTTTGGGTTCATGAAACTCTCGAAATCTATGATTTCGGATCACAAATCGGAGATTTGTAAGCATGGTTTCATTCAGCTCCAACGATCCTCTTTATGTTCCTTGATGCTGTTTTAGCCATTGGGGTCTGTGGAACATATGCTCCGCCTGTAAATACAGTGTCACATCTTTTACATTTCCATATACCACTGCTTACTCTTTTAACAGCAGGTCTATCACATTGAGGACACACATGATTTTTCTTCATTTTTTCTTCTATACTTTTAACGGTCCTTTTTGCTTTTCTTCCATATCGTGGACCGAATCTTCCAGTTATACCGACTTTTTTGGTTCTTGCCATTTATATCACCTTAAAAATTTAAGTTTTAATTTAGCAAAAAAGATTCTTTTTGCTTTATAAATATTTTCTAAGTTCTTTTGTTTTTTCACCAGTTATATTGACAACTTTGGTTACTTCTTCTTTAGTAAGGGGTACTTCCCCTCCTTTTTGCATTGCGCAGATGCTGCCGTCTTCTCTCATTCCTATTGAGATTCTGGCACCCATGATATTTTCTTCATCAAGTGAAGGGTCAATAACTAACTCTTCACCTATCTTTGCAAATGTACACATTAAAGGTTTTTCTTTGATAGGTAAATCCATTAAATTTTCTTTATCAATGACTATTTCATCTTCTTCTACCTTTGCAGTAGGTATTTTGGCGTTTAAAATGGCAGCTACACTTCCTAAAACTGCTGCGTCCATTAAATTGCCGTCATAATCTAATACGTGAAGATCTAAAAATATCATCCATACCTTTTTGCCTTCAATTATGCATAATTTTTCAAGGTCTAAAATTTGCCCTTCTCTAAGGCAACGATCAGTAACTCTTGAAAGTTCTACAGACCTTTCATCAGGTGGTCCAGACTCAAATGTAGGGGAGGCCATAGGTAATAATTCAGAATTAGTCATAAGAACACCTACATTAGGGGTATCGGGGAAGGGCTCGCCAATTTGAGATTTTACTCCCACCATTATTTGTGTGTTACCTATTTTAACCCTTGCAGATCCTTCAGCTGTTCCTATTATTCCTACTTCAAGGGATATTTCTCTGTATTCATCAGGAGCTCTGCTATCTGCACGTTCTCCTTCTTTTATTAACTCGGTTATACTTTTTCTTGTAATTTCGGGAACTATATTAACCATTTTTTTCACCATACCTTGTTTTTATGGCTTCTTTTTGTGCTTCGTTGATTGTTTTACATCCTTCAATTGCAAGCCCTAATGCTTTATCAAATTCTCCAGTTGTTAAATGTCCATCCATTTGAAGAAGTGTAATTTCCCCTGATCTTGGCATTATTGCAACAGGTAAATCTGCTTCACCATCTTTATCTTCTTCTTCTGAAAGATCAAGCACTACATTACCATCAGCTTTCCCTGCAGCACATGCTACAACTAAATCACTCATTGGCACGCCTGCATCTGCTAATGCTACTGAAGCGGCGGTTATTCCTGCACACCGTGTTCCTCCATTAGCTTCAAGAACTTCTATAAACACATCTATGGTTGATCTTGGGAATTTTTCTAAAAATACGGCAGGTCTAAGTGCATCTGATGTTATTTTTGATATTTCCACAGATCTTCTGTCTGGGCCGGGTCTTTTCCTGTCTCCAACAGAAAATGATGCCAGATTGTATTTGCACCTTAAAACAGCCATGTCTGGCCTCATTATACGTCTTACATGGAGTTCTCTTGGACCGTAAACTGCAGCCAGTACTTTGTTGCCTCCAATTTCAAGATAAGCTGATCCGTCAGCTCGTTCTAAAACGCCTGCTTCTATTTTAAATGGTCGTAATTCGTCAAATTTTCTTCCGTCTGCCCTTAAATTGTTGCTATTATTTACTAAGATAATAATCACCCCTGTTTATTCTTCTGTATTTGGTTCAGGGACCTCATTTTCATCTTCTTCAGCTTCTTCTTCTATTTCTTTGCCGAGAAGTTCAGATAGCATGTGTCTTACTCTATCTGTTAGTCCGGAGGTGTGGGCTTGCTCTTCTATCATATTTATTACTTTTTCTGCAACCCTTTCCATTTGAGGTTCTCCTTTAACCCATACCACTCCATTTTGGCCAACAATGATGTCACATTTTGTTTCATCTTTTATCATGTTGATCATGGATCCTTTTTTACCAATTAGTCGCGGTACTTTGGTTGGGGTTATATAAATTAGAATTCCACCTCTAAATTTACCAAGGCCTCTGCCTTTTAAACCAAGTTTTACCTTTTTTACTTCATCTACATCAACAACTCTTAAAAAAAGAACGTCTCCAACATCAAATGCATTGCTTAACTCTCTTTTTTCTCTTCCAAAAACATCTGAGGCTGGTAAAAATCCGGAGTATGGGGAATTAATGTCTAAATTCCACATGGAGAATCTAATATCTGTAACTTCTCCAATTACTACGTCTCCTCTTTTAGGGATGTATTTGCTTTGTAAAGGTATGACACTTATTTTTTTTTCTCTAATAGCAACTAAGCCAACAAGAGATGAGCATATATTACTTTCGTCTTTGAAAGTTCCCCTTCCAGTATGATACTCCTCATCTGCAAGAACATCTCCTGGCACTACTAAATCTTTATCTTCTACAAATATCACGTTCTGCCTCCTTTTTCAGAAAGCCATAAAATAAAAAGAAGTTTTTATATTACTTTGGTTTCCACCTGTCCACCAGTAAGCTCGTTTAATTTTCTGTCAAAGCTTTCTTGTAGGCCGCCAGGTACTTCAACCACAGCTATCCACGATCCATCTTTTTGCCATTCTTCTTTTCTTGTTTTTCCAAACTCTGAAATTACAGTATATACTTTCCCGGCATAATCTCCAGGAATTCTAATTGCAACATTCACATGTTCAAACCGTATAGGTATTTTAATGCGAATGGCTTTAAGAACAGTGTTTATCTGTTCATCAACACTTTTGAATGGATCAATATGAACCCTAGCCTCGTCCATGGCTTTTTCAATTCTTCTTGCAGGATGAGGAAGTTTTGTCTGTGGGTTTATGGCTTCTCTTGTTATTTTTGCAATAATCTTCTTTTTTTTCTCTTCTTGCATTTCTTTTCGCTGTTGGGCTGTTAATTGGACCTGTCCTTTTTTAATTATTATGGCCGCAGCTTTGAGAGGATCGGTACTTTCAAAAGCTTTGTTCATAGCTTCTTCAGATGCTTTGTCCCCTTTTTTTGCATCCTTAAAGATTTCCTCAACAGCTAATATGTCTTCTAATGGTATTTCTTCGCCTCTTTTAAAGTCTGAAGCAAGGTCTGGGTCTACGAGAATTTCAAAGTGTTCTCCGTAGGATTCCAGGCGGGCTATAACCGAATTTTCAAGAGTAACCATATTTTTACTCCTCTTCTTCTACCTCTTCCTCTTCTTCATCTTCTTTAGGTTTTCTTAAGAGAAGTTCTTCAACATATTCTTCTATTTCTTCTTCTGTTAACTTTCTGAATTTTTTATTTTCAAATTCGATTACTGCGATTTCTACACTTTCAGCACTGGTTTTACCTTCTGTGGCTTCATAAACTGCGTCTAATGCTAAATCAATGGCTTCGTTTATTCCCATGTCTTCTCTATATTTTTTTTCGAATTCGTCCATTGCTATTTGTCTTCCAGCACCTATTGCTGTTGCTTTGTATTCAATTAAAGCACCACTTGGATCGGTTTCAAATAACCTGCATCCATTTTCAGTTACTCCTCCGATTATTAGGGCTGAACCAAAAGGTCTTACACCGCCATGTTGGGTGTACATTTGTTTCATATCACATATTTTTTTGGCTAAACTATCCACCCTAATTGGTTCATTATAGGTTATTTTGTTTACCTGTGATTCTATCCTTGCTCTTTCGATTAAGGCCCTTGCATCAGCTACAAGTCCGGAGGTCGCTGCACCAATATGTTCATCAATCTGGAATATTTTTTCTATGGATTTTGGTTCAACGAGGCTGCTGGTGGGTCGTTTATCAACAACAAGTACGATACCCTCACGAGATTTAACACCTAATGAAGTTGTACCTCTTTTTACAGCTTCTCTCGCATATTCAACCTGAAAAAGTCTTCCATCTGGGCTAAATACTGTTATAGCCCTATCATATCCTGCTCCTGGCATCGGTTGCATATATTATACCTCTCTATTATTTTTCAATTAAACTAATGAATTTGTTTTTTTAAATATGATTTTATATTGGATTTAATTATATTTAATTTAGGACTTTTAATACTGCTAATTTAGCGAATTCAAACATAGTTTAAAACTATTTATTTATGTTTGTTTTCTAGTTTAATAAACTTTTTTGTCGCTGCTTTAATTGTCCCTGAAATTCCAAGAGTGTGGAACACTACTTTTTTACCTTTAAAGTTTGTTATAAGTGATATTGCAGCTCTTACTGCGATTAATTCGTCTCTATTACATTGAATAATTCCTTTAATGATGTATTTGTCATTTGAAGATTTTATGTTCCATACTTTCATAATCCATAAATTGAAGTTGCTTGTTTTACATTCGCCATGGAAATTTAATGAAGCTTCCCATACTAAAGATATCACATTTTCTCGTGTTAAAGGCACTTTGGAGATAGCTTCAAAGGCTATATACCTTTTTTTGTTTCGAAGTGTAGGGGGAAGTATTTTAAGCTTCATTTTATTCATCTTCAATTTTTTTAGCCCCTTTTACTATAATATTTTTTCTTATTCTACTTCTTTCTATTATATGGAGCGGATTTTTTGATAGTGAATCTTCTGCTTCTTTAGAAGTCATTCCAAAGTGGTATGCAAGTGCAATTATGTCCTTAGGAGTTCTAAGATCATATATTGACTGAGCATTACTTGTTATTATAATTGGAAATCCAAATTTATGGTGGAGCTTGAGAATATCTCTAAATTGGCTTAATATTTTTGTTCTAATTGATGATCTGGTTTTAATTAATGAGTTGATACTTAGTTCAACTGCAACTTCGTTTTCTGAAGCTTTTTTTGCTATTATATGATTTATTCCACTATCTTTTCTTCCTTTGTATGGATTTGAAAGCATATCTACTCGTGGATCTTCACATGCTGCCCTATTTATTTTTAAATCCCCACCATTTACTATTATAACGTCTGTTACTTCTCTATACTTTTGGATTTTATTTTTTAGGTCATTTGCATTTTTTGCATATATTTCCACACCACTAAATATGCTAAAATCATCATTAATTTCTCTAATATTCTTTATTTTATCTTTATCATAAGTTTTAGATGATTGGATAAGTGTAACGCCGTTGTAGCCTAATCTTTTTGATTCTTCTGCTAATCTGGGATTTATATGAACATTAAAGTCAAAAAACATTTTTATACACCAAAAAGTTCCTTTGCAAGTTTAATTGCGTTTTCTTTTTTTGCAGGATATGCGGCTATCTTTATTTTAACGTGTATGGTGTCGCCATGTTCAATTATCTTTAAATTTCCAAGATAGGCTCTTTGTTTGTCGAATCTTAAGAATAAATTTCCCTTTTCATCCATCTTGTTTTCTAATTCATTTAGAAGTCTTTTTTGGGATGGTTCATCTATTTGCTTTAATATTTTAACAAATTCTTTTATTTCACTGTTTTTTGTGAGTTTGTCATTTAGTATTAAAACAGGATTTTTAAAATAACCTTCAATGGTATTGGTTTGAGGAGTGGAATTAGGAAAGAGAGTTTTAATTGCTTCTCTAACCTTTTCCTCATTTTCTGTTCCATAAACAAATACACGATATGAAATGTTATGGATCATGTATTTTTACCTTTAATTTTTTTAAAAAAAGAATTTAAGGTTTATCTTACCTTTTCAGCGCCTTTTCCTTTTCCTCTAAGTCCACGGGTCTTTTTACCTTCACTGGTGAGTCCACGGTGCACACGGCCTGTATGCTGTTTTTCACAGATCCAGTTTATGTTTTTGTCGTTTTTAATTGATGGATGACTTGGATCAACTAATATAACTTCAAAGAATTTGAATTTCCCATCTTCCCATACCCAGTATGAGTTTAAAACTTCTAAGTTAGGATATCTTCTGGCTACTCTTTCTTCAGCTATTCTTTTTATGGATTTTATAGGAGTTATTTTTTTAACACCCATTCTTTTAGGTTTTCTTCCAGCGGTGAATCTGCTTTTACGCCTTCCACCACGCCTAATTCTTGTTCTTACAACAATATATCCTTTTTTAGCTTTATATCCAAGGGACCTTGCCTTGTCAATTCGAGTAGGTCTGTCTATTCTTTGTACTGTACTTTCTCTTCTCCATATGGGAGCTCTTTCTTGCATTAGCTCTTTTACGAAGGAATCGCTAGGATTTTTCCATGCGTCTCTTATATATTTATACATTAAAAAACACCTCTTTTTGTTCAGCTTTCGCCACATCCATGAGACTATGTCTCAAAAAAAGTTAGTATGTCACCATAATTGGCGGTGATCATTATTAGATCGGGTTTATATAAAAAGGTTATGTTAATTATTTAAAGCTTTATCTAATTGAAAAAGAAAAAAAAATTATAATTTAAATTCATCAATAATATCACTATTCAATGATAAAACTGCTATTATTTAAGATTATGCGTTTGCAAGCTGGTATGCGTCGTAAGCAGCGTATATAGCGAATAATAATGATATTATACCAATATACATACTTAATACACTTGATAATACAATTAGTATTATAGCAATAACTAAGAATATTAATCCTTTTTGAGTTTCACCTAATAGTATCTGACCTAATCCAGGGATTATGAAAGACAATATCGCAGCGACTATCGCGTTAACCATACATTTCACCTCCTTTATTTGTAATAGTTATATATACTATCAATGTATTTATATTTTCGGTTAATTCGTATTAATAGGATTTATTTTAATATAATGTATTATTATAGGCTTTCTAAAATTAGTATATAAGAAATAAAATAAACGATTATTGTTATTGCAATTAAAAATAAAAAAATTGAAGCTAAATCAGCTTATTCTTTGGTGATTTTGTATAATATGTGCATTGCTTTGGTGAATGGAGGGTTTCCAGATGTTAATAGAACTACTCTTAAAACGTCCACTATTTCATCTTTGGTTATGCCAAATTCAGTTATGGCACTCTGCATCTGCTTTTTCATTGCCCGGTCATCAGACGCTGCTGCAGTAATTCCGAGGGCAATTAATTTCTGTGTTTTGTAGTCAAGGGCTTTTCCAGTGTATGCTGCTTCGTTTAACCCTACAACGGCCTTATATATGTCAGGATAGTCTTCTTTTACATGTGCCATTCCTTTACCGTAAAATACGTCTTCTTTCACTCTACCATCTCCATTTAATTAAATTCATCCTTATTTTTGTATAAAGTGTTTAAACTCCTTAATTCTATTTATTACTTTGAATTTAATAGCATACATAATTTATGCAAGAGATAGGATTTCAATTTTTCATATTATTCTTCTTATGTATGGTCTGAAGGGCGGCTAAACTTAGTTTCGTGCCGTCAACCATTTCTACAGTTACATTAATATCTTTTAACTGGCCTTTTTTGTCCATAAATTGAAATTCATAGGATTGTGGTGCACTTTCTGCATCGATTCTTCGCAAACGATGATATTCTGTCATTCGCTCCAGATCGTCTTTTTTAGATACGAATTCTTTCCAGCTCTTTTTACCTTCAACTTCTTCCTTTAAATAGCCGGTAAATTTTTCACATTCATTATTTATTTGAATTATTTTGGTGTCTTCATCAATAAACATCATAGGAGTTTTGCTTTTTTCAAAGAGGGTTTGGAGCTTGGCATCAGCTACATTTAATTCCCATTCCATATTTCTCACCAGTATCATTTGGGATGTTGTGCTGGCTAAATCCTCCAGCAATGCCTCTTGTTCACGGTGAATTTTATCTTTACTAAAAAGGGCTAAAACACCTATGGGCTTTTTATCTGGAGATAAGAGCCTATAACCTGCAAAACTAACTAATCTCAGATTTTTAGCCCATTCATGATCGTGAACCTGTGGATCGTGGGTCACATCATTGGTAATAAATTTAGGATCATCTCCACTGGCTACTCGCCCTATTTTATAGCTACCTAAGGGTACTCTGCGGTGGTATCCATCAATATGGGTGTAACGTCCGGAACTGGCCATAAGATGCAGGCAGTGGCTTCTATCACGGCATATATGTGGGCCTTCCGTTACGGAGGCATGAATACAGCCTTTATTACATAGATCGCCATCTTTAGTCATCCAGATCCTGGCAAAATCTGCTTCAAAAATATAAACTACACTATCAGTAATAGACTTTAGTTTTTCAGTTAGCGCACGTTTTCCTATGAGCAGTTCCTTCAATAAAGTTAAATTTGCTGCCCGAATGTTTGTTTTTTGGATTTCAGATTCTAATTTTTCAAGTTTCGCTACTTTTTTTCTTGTTTTATGTAATTCTCGAAGAAGTTGTTCTTTAGTTTTATTTGCATCTTTCATTTCAAAACCTCTGTAGAGGGTCCCTAATTACAATTTTAAACTAATAAACCATGAAAATATTCAAATTCTTTCTGTATATTTTAATTCTTTAAATATGATTGTGAATTCAGTACCATGACTTCTGTCAAGCTCAATAGTACCATCAAGCTGTTCTACTAAACCATTTATTAGTTGTAAACCTACTGTTTTCGTGTTTTTAAAGTCAATATTTTCAGGGAAGTTGATACCATCATCTTTAACTGTTAGTTTAAATTTATCTTTTTCATAATGGTGAAGATCAATAGTTATCTTTCCCTTTCTTCCATCAACAAAACCATGTTTTAGGGAGTTTGTTACCAGCTCATTAATGATAAGGCCACATGGAATTGCAGTATCAACACCAATTAATATGTGTTCGGCATTTATGTCCCATTTTATACGTTTTAAATCGGTTTCATATGAACTGAAAATGCTGGATGTTAAACTGGCAATGTAATCTGAAAAATCAATCAGGGTCAGGTCTTTAGATTGATACAGTTTTTCGTGGATCATGGCCATGGATTTAACTCTATTCTGGCTTTCTTTGAATATATTTAGGGCTTTTTTATCAGTTATTTGATAAGTCTGAATATTTAAAAGGCTGGATATTATTTGCATGTTATTTTTAACTCTGTGATGCACCTCTCGAAGAAGAACCTCTTTTTCTTTTAATGAAGCTTTTATTTGTTTTTCTGCCTGTTTACGCTCAGTAATATCTAAAAAGGATGCCACGCTTTTGGTGGTTCCAGGGATGATATCTACAGTTATAATAACATTCCGAATTTTACCCTCTTTAAAAATGCCCCGGGCCTCATAAGTCTTTGGAGCAGTCAATGGTTCGGTTCTCCGTAATTGATGGTAGGTTTTCATTTTTTCTAAGTCGTCTTTGTATATGAATTCTATCCAGTGTCTTTTACCTTCAATTTCTTCTTTCAAATAGCCAGTTAATCTTTCAGCTTCTGCATTTATTAAGGAAATAGAAGTATCTTCTTCAACGATCATTGTTGCAGTCCCAGTATTTTCAAATATGGCCTTATATGCTGATTCAGATTCTTTTAAAGCTTTTTCAATATGTTTTCGTTCGTCTATTTCTTTTAATAGAAGCTGGTTAATCTTTTCAAGTTCGCCAGTACGTTGTTCTACCAGTTCTTCCAGATGTTCCTGATAATTTTTAAGTTTGGCTTCATTAATTTTACGTTGGGTGATATCACGGGCAACACCCAGAATAAGCTTTTTACCTTTAGATTCAATAATTTGAGCATGTATTTCCACAGGGACTACTGATTGGTCTTTACGGTAATTAGCCGTCTCAAAGATTGCTTCACCATTCTCAATCAAATCTTTAATCCTTGTTTTCATCTTAGTTCTATATTCTTGAGCCTCTAATTCACGAAGGTTCAAATTCATCATTTCATCTTTAGTGTAACCTCGCGATGTGTAGGTGGTTTGGTTCATATAGAGTGGATTTCCATCCATGTCATGCAACATTATTGAATCTGTGGCCGCATCTAAAAGCCTGGCTTTTAGTTCTAATTCTTCTTCTGCTTTTTTTCGCTCAATAATTTCATTTTGTAGTTCTTCATTTGCATCTACAAGTTCTGCAGTTCTTTTTTTGACTCTCATTTCCAGTTTATCATGGGCATTTTGCAACTGTTCATTAAGCCATCTATTTTCATTTAAAGTTAAAATTTGCCGAGTGATGGTCAAACCAATGATTATAAACACTCCTAATGCCAGTGTGAGGAAATCTGTGTATATTTTGTAGTAATGGCTCCATATCAACAGAAAATAGGGAATTAGAACCCATAAGTAAGGTAGATAAAGGGTTAAGTTGTTTTGTTTTGTTTTATATTCTATAGTTTCGGATTTTGGGGGCGTATCTGTTTTTTTAGTTTCGTTTGGAGGCGTATTGATTATATTATTTGCCTGTAATATTCCAGCCAGGCCAGCCAGTATATATGCAACCATATAACCTATATCTAATGGGCCTCCACTTATGTAAACACCTAAAATGGATTGGTAGCCGAAAAATGAATCAGTTATAATCATCATCATAGAACTAAACATTAGAAGGAGTAGGGGCCACTGGTTTTTCAATTCAAAACGCTGAAAAATTAGCATCAGTAAAGGAAATATTAACATTAAATCAAAGATAGGATATGCTACAGAGAGTATAATTGCCCATAATGGCTGCCCAGCACTAAGTTCAAGAGTAGGGCCAATTAAAAAATTCCAAAAGAGGAGTAAAGCAGCAACCATAACGATACTGATATCCAGAATCATGTTAGCTCTATCAGTACGAGTTAAATGCTTAAATGGCAAATAAAAAATTCCTGCAAGAAATAGAGGATAATATGTCAGGTAAAAGACATCTGCTAAAGAGGGAAATGGTTGTTGGTTTAGTATCAGTTCAAAAATCAGCCATGCTATTGCTCCTAATGCTCCAAACAGCTGACCTGCAGCTATAAGCATCCAAGCGATATAAAGTTTCTTTGAATAAATTTTAGAGCATTTAGCTGCATAAAACAAACTGAAAGATGCTAAAATGGCAGCTAATGGTAATAAAAGGTCACTGAATATGAGTTTGAGTCTTTCATCTGGTAAAAAGAAGGTTAATGCACAGAAAATAATTAGTAAAATAAGGGCAATGATAACAGCTTGACGAAAGGAAACTATTGGTTTAATAGTATCATATTCCATGATTTCACTAACCAGCGATAATATTCATTATTTTTAGACAATACAATGTCTTTTTTTAATGTATTATGGAAACAATCTTCTGGAAATTTTGGCATTTTTATTTAATCTGTATTTATCTATATATTTGAAGCTTAAAAGTATTAAAATATTGTAAAAATGATTTATAAAAATGATGTAAAATATAATTTTGAGCAATTATTTTGATAGTATATTTGTATTAATCTTAATATTGGTTAATTATAACTTGCAGTATTCTTTTTCTTGAAATTCAATTTTAAATTCAGTTCCTTTACTATTTTCAAGGTTAATTGTTCCATTAAGTTGGCTTACTAAATTATTCACAATTTCTAAACTCAGTGAATCAATGCTTTCATTATTTGGAATTTCTGAAAACCCATTACTTGTATCTTTCACTTTTAATTTCAATTGATTGTCCACTGATTGAAAATTTATGTAAATTTCACCTTCATCATTCCCAAAAGTATGTTTCATACAGTTTGAAACCAGTTCGTTGATGATTAAGCTGCAGGGAATGGCGGTATTTATATCCAGATAAATTTCTTCCACATTCAAAATTAATTTGATATCTGGGCTTAAATGATAAGATTGTTTTAAATTGTTGACTAATTTTTGAAGGTAATCCTTAAAATTAATATGTTTAAGGTCATCAGACTCACATAGTTTTTCATGAATGATGGCAATTGATTTTGTTCGGTTTTGATATTCCCTGAAAATTTCCAGTGATTCTTCATCATTTATATATTTGGAATGGAGTTCCAGAAGAAGAGACATGGTTTCCATGTTGTTTTTAACCCGTTGGCGTATTTCTGCAAAGAGCAGTTCTCTTTCATCCAGTGATTTTTGTAGCTGTTCTTCCAGTATTTTGTGTTTTGTAATATCAATAACTGCGGTTCGAAATTCTTTACAAGTTCCATGGCTGTTAATAACCACCATAGTTTCTAAAATGGCATGAAATGGTTCTCCATCACATCTTAACATTTCAACTTCACATTTTTCTATTTCTAAAGTATCAAGAACCTTTTTCATGTGCTGGTGAAATATTTTTCTTGAATCTGGAGTAAAAAAGCGAATAAACGCGGTTTGAAAAAGATTACATCTTTCTTGACCTAAAAGGGAAGCTCCTTCTAGATTAACGTCATTTATCATCCCTTTTTGATCACATGAAAAATAAGCAATGGGGGCAAAATTGTAAAGATCAAAATACTTACGATTCATACTTTCTGTAGCAATTTGGCTGCGGTGAAGCTCTTCATTCTGCATTTCCAGTTCAATTTGGTGTACTTGAAGTTCATGAATTAGACTACTGATATCTTTTAAAGCGATTGAGGGCAGTTTGTATTCTTTTTTATGGCGCAAAGTTCTTTCTGCGTATCGGCGAAGCTCTTCATTACATTCTTCATCTTCCTCCATTTCTTCCCAATTTTTTTCATTTGTACTCATTTTAAAAACTCCATTTTTTTCTATCCATGCGATGCAATTCCTTTGATGTGAATCGTTATTTTTTTTAATATTCTATTTCTTCAAATATAACCGTTAAATCCTTTCTTTATATTTTAATTCTTTAAATATAATTCTAAACTTGGTACCGTTAGTTTTATCAAGTTTAATTGTACCGTCTAGTTGTTCAACAAGATTATTTACTAACTGCAGTCCTAATGACTTGGTATTTCTAAAATTAGTATTATCTGGGAATCCAATACCATTATCTGCAACAGTCAGTGCGAATTCATCATCTAAGGGAGTGAGTTCGATGGTTATCTCATTTTTGGTGTTTGTAGGGGTGAATGGCTCATATAATGATTTCTGGGCTTCAATATCGGAAAATGCATGCTTTAAACAGTTTGTAACAAGTTCATTTATTATTAAGCCACATGGAATCGCCGTATTTATGTCAAAAAAGATATTATCAATTTTTGTATTATATTCTATAATACTTCTATCTATTTTATAATTATAAAATAAATTCCTAGTTAGATCAGTTACATATTCTCCAAAATCAATTTTAACCATGCTTTTTGATCTGTAAAGCTTTTCATGAATCATGGACATTGATTTTACACGATTCTGACTCTCTTTAAAAACATCAAGTGTATCCTCATCATTAATATATCCAGTTTGAAGGTTTAAAAGCGAACTTATTATCTGTAAATTGTTTTTGACTCTATGATGAATTTCCTTAAGCAATATTTCCTTTTCTTTTAACGATGCTTTAATTTCTTTTTCTGTTTTTTTACGTTTGGAAATATCAGCCACTAAAGATAACACTCCAATGGTATTTCCATCTTCATCAAGAATTGGGGATGTTTCTATGCTGGTATAAATTTTTGAACCATCTTTTTTAATAAATTTAATGTCATTTTGTCCTTTGATATCGTCTGCAGATCTTTTTATATATTTTTTTGCTGTTTCAATATCTTTAGTTTCTATAAATGAAAATATAGGTTTTCCTATGATTTCTTCAATATTATAATTTAACATTTCAGCCATTCGAGGGTTTACAAATGTTGTAATACCCTCGGAGTCAATTGACCATATACCTTCATGCGCATTTTCAACCAGCTGCCTATATTTTTTCTCGCTTTCAAAAAGGGCTCTTCTGGATTGTTTTTTATCAGTAATATCTAAAAGAGACACCAAACTTTTTTTAGTCTGAGGAATTAAAGCAACAGTCAGTAATATGTCTTTAATATTACCATATTTATCAACAAGTTCGAATTCATAATTTCTTGGAGGTAAATCCGGATTAATTCTTCGAATATGGTGATATTCTTCCATTTTTTCGATATAATCATCTAAAACAAAATTTTTCCAGCTTATTTTCCCTTCTACTTCCTCTTTTTTATATCCACAGAGTTTTTCACCTTCTGTATTTATAAGAGAAATAGTAGAATCTTCGTCAACAATCAATGTTGCTGTACCTGTATTCTCAAATATAGTTCTATAATATGATTCTGATTTTTTAATAGCATCTTCTGCTTTTTTTATTTTGGTTATATCTCGTAAGGTGCAAACAACTGATTCTATCTCATCATTCTCATTTTTGATTAAAGATGCATTTAAGTTCCCTATATACTCAGATCCGTCTGATTTAAGGATTTTATATTCTGCATTTTTAGATAATCCTTGGTTTAGAGTTTTATGGAAGTCTGAAATAGCTTTTTGCCTGTATTCGGGAGCAATAAATTCAAAAGCACTTTTACCCAGAATATCTTCAAAATTTTTAAAACCACCTAAATCAAGTGTCTTCGGTGACACAAAATCAATTATTCCATCAAGGTTAGTTACAATAACAGCTTCTGGAGAAGCTTTTATTAAGGCTTTGTATTTCTTTTTGGACTTTTTCAAGGATAATTCCATGTTTTTAATATCAGTAATATCAATAACCAATGATCTTAATCCCATAAACTCCCCATCTTGAATAATGGGAGACGAATATATATTTATGGGAAAAGTACTGCCATCTTTTTTAAGAGCCGTATATTCACGCCCCGTTGGGTTTTCCCCATGAATAATCCTCTTTAAATTATCTTTAATCCTTTTTTTATCTTCAGGAATCACCATTTGGGATATATTAAGTCCCTTATCAAAATCTTCCTTAGAATAACCTGTTAACTCATAGGTAACTGGATTACAGAAAGTTATAATTCCATTTTTGTCAGATTCACAGATTATTTGAGGTAAAAGCTCTGTAAGATCCTTATATTTCTTTTTACTTTCCTTTAAAGTGGTTTCATCTAATTTTCGTTTAGTTATATCTGAAAAAACAGCTGCAAACTGGTTTTTACATGGAGAAAATGCAGAAATTTCATAAAACTTGTCTAAATCTGGTGAATACTCTTCAAAATGAATTGAATTGCCTTTTAATGCCACATCACCATACTTTTCAATTAAACTGGTTTTTGTTATATCTGGCAATATGTGAGTAACCCTTTCACCGATTATATCTTCAGATCTAAGCCCAGTAAGTTTTTCAAATGCAGGATTAACATCTAAAAATATATAATCTACAGGATGGCCTTTATCATCAGTTACAATTTCATGTAAAGCCACACCATTTAAAGAATATTTAAAAAGGTTGCGGTAAAGCTCTTCACTTTCTTTTAATTTCTTTTCTAAACCGTGATTATAAAGAGCAGTTTCTATTGTACTTTTTAAGTCACTATCACTAAATGGTTTTGTTATGTAACCGCCAGGATTGGTTAATTTTGCTCTTTTAAGGGTTTCATTATCAAAATAAGCAGTTAAATACACAATTGGAATGCTAAAACGTTGATTTATTTTTTTAGCAGCGTTTATGCCATCAATTTCTCCTTTTAAAACAATATCCATTAATATTAAGTCAGGGTTAAGCTCTCCCGCTTTTTTGATAGCGTCGTTTCCTGATGTTTCAATTCCTGAAACAGTATATCCTAGGCGCTCAAGCTTATTTTTTATACCCATGGAGGTAATGCTTTCATCTTCAATAATTAGAATATTCGCACTTGGCATTTAATCAACATTATAATTTGTTGGATTATTAATATTTATTATGCGTGCTTTACTATATAATTATCTAATTAATAATAAAATTTTTATAAGAAACGGCTTAATTTAAAGACTAATCACACGCAGTGACCATAATATGATTTATTAGCCCATTATAGCTTAAAAAGGATTTAATACAAGAATAAACAGTTAATTATAAGCAAAATCAATAAAAAAACAATTTAAAATAAATTACTTAAAACTCCTAATTCTAATATAAAAATAAAGAATTGCAAGTCGCAATTTTAAGGCAGTTAATAAAAAACAGCCTTAAACAGGTCCAACATCTGGTCGACCCTCTCTCATACCTTTACCTGCTTCTTTTTCCATTTCTTTAGGCTTAAATAACATCTTAACCAAATTTTGTGCATGTTCACGGGCACGGTTTTCTGCAAGCTCTCTAAGGTCCTTTGCATTCTCACCTTCATCTTCATGAACAAAAACTTCTAAAATATGGGTATTTGTCATAAGCTGGGCTTTTATAAGGCCAGTTGAAGCTTCATGGGCACAAATCTTATCTTTTTCTTCAGGACCTGGCATTCCAAGTGCTATTACCATTTTACAACCTTCTTCTTCAATTAATTTCTTTGAAGCCACAGGAAGATCCTTAATTCCAGGAACAGTGCGTCTTATAAATTTAATATTTCCCACATGTTGTTTAATCTCATCTATAGCCTGCGCTCCCATGTCTACCCTTGCAAAAGTTGTATCACAGATTCCTATTTTCATTTTATCACCCATATTATATTAAATGCGGAATATTTAATCATCAAAATGCTTCTTTAATTTTCTTCGGGCTTCACCAATGGTAAGCGGATAAGGCTTATCAATAGGCAAATCATCCTCTTTCTGCAGTATTTCCATAAGATGAGCAATCCGTGGAAGCCTTAAATTAGCATTCCTTATGGTTTCAACATCTCCAAACACTTCTTGAGGACTTCCCTCTTTAATAATCTCTCCTTTACTAATTATATAAACTTGATAAGCATACAATGGCACCAAATCAACATCATGGGTGGATATAATTATAGTCATGCCTTCTTTATTTAGTTCATACAGTATTTTGAGAATTTGCGAGGCTCCTTTTGGATCCAGACCTGATGTAGGTTCATCTAAAACCATTATCTTAGGCTTCATGGCCAAAATCCCGGCAATAGCCACTCTCTTTTTTTGGCCTCCGCTAAGGTGATGAGGAGGTTTTTTTTCAAATCCATCCATTCCCACACGTTTTAAAGATTCATTAACCCGTTTTTCAACTTCCTCTTTAGATAATCCTAAGTTCATAGGACCAAAAGCCACATCTTCCACTACTGTAGGTGCAAAAAGTTGATCATCAGGATTCTGGAATACTATTCCTACATTCTGCCTTACATTCATCAATCCCTTCTTATCATACTGCACTGGTTTCCCATTTACAATAACATTTCCTTTTGAAGGTCTTAAAATCCCGTTAAAATGTAAAAATAATGTTGATTTCCCTGCACCATTAGGACCTAAAAGTGCAACAATTTTTCCATCTTCTGCTTTAAAATCCACACTTTTTAAGGCTTCTGTACCGTCAGGATAATGATATGTGATGTCTTTAGTTTCGATTACATTCATTGATTCACCTGTGATTAATAAATTAGATTTTATCATGATTTAATTTTAATCTATAATTTCAATAGTTTCAATTTTACCATTCAATATATATAAAAAATATCTAATTTCTGGCTCTAAATTATTTTAATCAAATAATTTTAAAAGATTTTGAAATTACCTGTAAAATACACCCCAAGAACAAGAACTAATTCAAACAACACCAAAAACACTATTTTATAAGCACCAATGCTTCCAATGCCTTCAGGTTCCTTAAAAGTTTTTATGGAACCATCATAACATCTTGATTCCATGGCGATATAAGCTTGCTCTCCTTTGTCCCATGTTCTTATGAAAAGGTTGCTTCCTAACATTCCCATGGACTTAAATGATTTTTTAAGGGATGAATAACCAAGGCGAGTCTCTTGAGAATGATACATGTTAATTGCTTCATCCAGAAACACAAATATATAGCGGTACATGAGCATTGCAAGTTCTAAGACAATTCTGGGTATTTTAACAAGTTTTAACACTGAAAAAAGTTCAGTCATAGGGGTAGTAAGTGCCAGAAACGCCAAACATGTGAAACCGCCTAGCATCCTTGCAAAAACAAGAAATCCGAGGTTAAAACCATCTTCAGTCACTGCAAGATTGAATATTCCAAATTCCAAGACATGGCTACCCACTCCAAAAAATAAGGCCATAAAAACAAATGTTAACAATCCAAAGCTAAATGGAATAAGGAAAAATTTTAAATAGAATTTCCATGAAATTTTAGCTTTAAAGACGATTAAAATAGACATAAAAATAGTAATAATAAGGGGAACCACCGGAGATGTAGATATTAAACTCACTAACATGGTTAAAATTCCAAGTAAAACCTTAAAATAAATATTCATATCTTTAAGGTTGTTGGAGTGAGCATAATTATCCAGTGTGTTTTCAAACATGATTATTACCAGTTATTTTTTTTATTTATTAACTCCTTATTTACTGATGGTTTCATTTACTTCTTTTAATTCTTTTTCCTGTCTTTTACGCTCTTTTGCTTGACCATTGTAATATCCAAATACATATCCAATTATTAGGGATCCAATAGCTGCTTGAAGAGCGAAAAGGAGGCTTTCTATTTCGCCACTGGGAGGTTCCCAAATCGAGTTAAACCAGGGATGATATCCTGTTGATTCAATAGCAGGCCCTGCTAAAGAATCAGCTCCACTAAAATATCCTTGATCTTCACCCATACCATTGAACATTATCAGAGGGATTGCAATAATTATTGCAACAAGACATAGTAAAATAATTGGTTTTTTATCTACCATTAGACCACCACCTTTGAAGTTCCATCTACTTTAGGGCTGATAACTTTTAATTTTACCAGAATATCAGGTCTAAGCTTCATTATGTAATCAAACACAATTACAGTTAAAAGACCTTCTGCTATAGCCAGAGGAACCTGAGTATAGGCAAATATTACCATAAACTTTGCAAATGCTGCACCAAATGTGGGAACTGGGAAGGCCAAAGATAGTTGAGTAGCAGTGGTAACATACGTTAACCAGTCACCAGCAACTGCTGCTAAAAATATTCCAATTGAAGGACCCCATCCAATTCTTTGGACACCTTTGTAAACCAACCAGGCTGCAAATGGACCTACGATACCCATTGAAAAAATATTAGCTCCTAGAGTTGTTATTCCACCATGAGCTATAAATAAAGCTTGGAATACTAATACGATAGCACCTAAAACACTGGTAACTGCAGGGCCAAAAAGTACTGCAGATAATCCAGTACCTGTAGGATGTGAACAGCTCCCTGTAACTGAAGGTAATTTGAGAGATGATAAAATAAAAATAAACGCTCCTGAAACTGCTAAAAGAGGTTTAGATTCTGGATCTTCGTCTGTAATCTTTTTTATTTGTATTACACCATAAGCAACTACTGGTAAGGCCACAATGTACCAAAAAAGACACCATTGCCATGGTAAAAATCCTTCCATTATATGCACGTTAAAATCTCCTTTAATTTTTCTCAAGTATACTTGAATGAAAAATATATATAAAGTTTTTGTTTCAAGCTTAATTCAGTTAATAAAACAAAATTTTTCACTTAATGAGAAAATCATTTAAGCGCATATGATCAAATAAGATTATGGAAATTAAAAATAACATAATTCTTGCGCTCGACGTTTTAAATATGGAAGAAGCTCTTGAAATAGTTGAAAATGTTTCAGATTATATAAACACAATTAAAATTGGCTACCCTTTAGTTTTAAGTGAAGGACTTAAATCGATTTCCAAATTAGAGGAAAATTTTAATTGCAAAATAATCGCCGATTTTAAAGTTGCAGATATTCCTGAAACTAACGAAAAAATAGCTAATCTTACATTTGAAGCAGGTGCAGATGCAATTATTGTTCATGGATTTGTAGGTGAAGACAGTGTCCAAGCTTGCATGAATTCTGCCGAAGATTATAACAGAGAAATCTTCCTTTTAACTGAAATGTCCCATCCTGGTGCTTCAATGTTTATTCAAAAAGATGCAGAAGACATTGCTGAAATGGGCATTAGAATGGGAATAACTAACTATGTAGGACCTTCAACTAAATTAGATCGTCTCCGAAAGATTAGAAAAATTGTGGGAGATGATTCATTCATTATTTCTCCAGGTGTAGGTGCCCAGGGTGGAGATCCAAAGGAAACATTAAATTTTGCAGATGCATTAATTGTTGGAAGATCAATTTATCTGTCAAAAGACCCTGAAAAAGCAGTTAAAGATATAATTGAAAGTATCGAGTCTTAATTACTCAGGAGTTTCAATTATGCTGTAAATTCTTTCATAGATTGCATCGAATTTCAAACCTGCAAATTCATAGGCTAATTCAAACATAATAAAGTATAAAAACGTTTGAATTGCCATAAAATGGACTCCATAAATCTGGAACGCAGGATAAAAACTGTTAATTAATCCAAATATTGCAAGTATAAAAATGACGGTTTTAAGGGCGAATCTGTACTCAAAAAAAGTTTTGAGAAACCTATTTTTATAGAATTTGGGATTATCATTCCCTATTTCATCAACAAAAGCAGCAATTGTACAAATAGCCAATGTAATGATTCCAATTGTGGGAAATCCTATTAAAAATGCAACTATTAAAAATATAACTGCTGTAACAATATGATTGATGCAGTTTATTTTTTTTGCAAGAAATGTTCCAATAAAAACTCCAAAGAAAATATAAGCCGCATCCACGCTGATTGTAACTAAATATCCAAGAAACAACCCACATAAAATTCCTGCAAGCATTCCCAGAAGTTTATTATTCTTTTTATCGTGCATATCATCGGATATTTTCATGAAAAATCCGGATAATGGATATAGTAGTATTTCTAACAAATTATCTCTCCTTAAATAAAAACAGGTCTTATTAAACCAATTAATTATAAAAAAGTTAATAGAAAATATTCTTTTAATTAGATATTGTTTATTTATTTTTATTTATTTATAATTTCCCTTGCACCAGCAACCATCATTGGAAATATTATGGTCACATCTCCAACCACTGTAACAAGGTTAGAACCAGCTTTAGCCTTAGCCCATGATTTTGCCTCCTCTAAAGGCGCGCCGCTGAGACTTCCAGTTTCACTTCTATCCATAGTAACTTGAATTGCAGCATCAACTCCTCCTTTCAATAGATTTGAGGCTAATGCATAATGTTTAGGTAATCCTCCGCCAAGAAGCACAGCTGCAACTTTTTTTGATTCAAAAACGATATCTGAAAGCTCGTGCATATCCCCAACAGCATCAAGATGGAATTCTTTATCCTGTGTAAACATCCAAAGCTGCAGACCCAGCATGCTGTCAATTAAGCCTGGTGCATAAATAGGAACACCTTTTTGGGCTGCTATTTTAAGTATAGAATCTTCATCTTCAATCATATTTCCAATTTCAGTTAAAAATTCTCTTATAGAAATGATTTTCTTTTTTTCTGCTATTTTAGTTAGAATTTCAGTTATTTTTGCTTCAAATGCTTCAAAATCTTCAGATTTAGTATATAAATCACCGATTCTTCCCATTCCTTGCTGGCATAATTCTTCGTCATCAGCATATATTCCTTTATAGTGACTTCCTCCAAAGGATTCAACCAGATCATGGGTTATATTGGCTCCGCTTGTTATTAAAACGTCTACAAAACCATCTTTAATTAAATCGGCTATGACTTTCCTTAGTCCTCCAGGTACAAGAGGTCCTGCAACGCTTAAAAAAATAGTAGTATCCTTATCTTTTATAGAATCTGCAAATAAATAGGTGGCTTTAGCTAATTTGCCTGCGCCAAGAACTCCTGATTTCTCCATTTCTTTTATTAAATCAAGAACAGTCATTATGTCTTTAATTTCCATATGTTGAATTTTCAGTTTCACACAACCTGAATTAATAGTATAATTAAATAAATGAAAATAATTTAATTATAATTAGTTAATGTAAAATGAGTATTTAAATCTTTTAATTTATTTTAAACCAGCAATTTTATCTAAAAGATCGGTTCTGGTTACAATTCCAACAGGTATTTTATCAGTGTCTACAACAATAAGGCGGCCTATTTTCTTTTTGTTCATGATTTCAATGGCATCTGAAATCATTAAGTCTTCTTCAACAGTTATTATATGTTTTGACATGACCTCTACTATTTTTAAGCTTTCTTTACCTTCTGCAATTGCCTTTGTTATATCACTTAAGGTTAAAATTCCTGTAACTTCATTATTTTCAATAACAGGAGCACCTTCTATCTCATTACTTGATAAGATGCTTGCTGCTTCTTTTATATTTATGTTTGGCTCTAATGTTATCAGGTTCTGGCTTGCAACCTGCATAACAGATTTATGAGGGATGCTCCTTATACTTGTGGTGTCCAGGAGTAAAAAATTATCCATATCATCCCTTCCCACAACCATACCATTAACTACAAGCTTATTTACTGGAGTTGGGCCTATTCTTACTTTGTCACCAAGATCAAGCTGTTTAATGTTGCCTATTACTTTTATTGTAGCTTCACATTCTCCAGGATGAGGAATACTTGTAAATTCTATCTTTGCAACAGTTAAATCACCCACTTTTTTACCTTTTTTAAAGATGGGCACTAATTTTTCATTGTCTGATGTAGTAATGTTAAGGGTGTGGTAAGCTTCAATAGTGGGTTTATATCCTCCACGAGGTCCTGGAACGCCTTTTACGAGCCCTAAACTTCTTAAGGATTGCATCTGATTTCTTATAGTTCCGGGGTTACGATTCATAATCTCGGCAATTTCTTCTCCTTTAATAGATTTACCTTTTGATTTCCGGTACAAATTTATCAAGCTTTGCAATATTTCTTTTTGGACGGATGTGAGCATAAATAACCACCTTTAACTAATTGTTAATTATAAATAATTACAATTCTAATTATAAATTTATCGGCTTTACATTATATAAATGTTTTTAAATTTCAAAAGAAGATGTTAATAATAATAGTACCCTTTAAGATTGTTGAACATTGTTGTTCAATAGATATTTTTTCTTAAGATGTTTTATTGTACATTCACATTCTTGTATTAAAAAATTGGATTGGTTAATTGGGAATGGTAAAGTTGTTGGGTGTAAGTTCACCATCATTTCCAAAAGTAGTGCCAACCCATAACATTTCTGTGTAACCCGGTAAACTTTTAATCCATCCTACCAATCCCAGACTTGTTATAATCTTTCGTGAGTGAATTTCTTTTGGAAGTCCTTCTTTAGGACCATATACTCTTTTCCATCCTACTATTTTGTTTTCAGGCCAATAAACAATTATGAAATCTGCAACTGGTCGGTAAAAATAAGCAGGACCTGAATCTAATAATTGAGGATTATAGTAATTTCCTGTAGCATATAGCTCTGTATTATAATTAACTAAAATGAAAAATGTCATTGTTTCATTGGAATTTAAATTTACATAGGTATTTGTTTCATTTTTAACGTGAAAATAATATGTTTCTCCACTAGTTCCTCTATATAAATATGCTTGACTGAGCGTATCTACAAAAACAACTGCTTTTCCTTTAATAGTAATATTAGAAATCTCTAAACTCTTTGTTTTGTTGTAATCCAATACTGAAGGATAAATTTCTTTATTGAATCTAGTTTGACTGAGTTCTGAGGGTTGTAAGCTGGCTGCAAAAGCTATAATTGCCACTATAAATAATATAAAAATTAATAAATAATACCTAGTTTTCATTTAGACTTCTCCTATTCCTTTGTTTAATATTTGATTATTTATAAACTTAATCATAAGCAGATGCTTAAAACAGTTATTTATATCAATATTCAGCCTAATAAAATTATTTTAATCTATTCTTTAATGTATTTGACATGTTTTTCATATTTTTCATCCCATGCTGGAGCTGTAATGCACAATTGTTTTAAATTTCCTTTAAAATAGAATCTTTTCCCTGGCGGAATGGTTACAACGTCACGAGCTTTTACTTCATATTCTTTATCTTCAATTATCCATTTACCTTCCCCTTCCAGGATATAGTAGATAAAGGCGCTTTTTTCATGGTAAAATTCTTCTAAATGTCCTTTTTCTGTTTCCTGGTACACTACTGCAGCTTGGAGGAATTCTTCTTTATTATTGTAAATATGCATTTTCACATGGTTTTTTTCTATGAAATCTGCATTTTTAAACTTGTAAATCATGATATTAGTTTATAACTGGGATAACTATTCTTTTTTGATTTAATTTGGAATTTTCATATATCATAAAATTCCTTTTCCCAAAGGTTTATATAGTATGTCTGCATTATTAGGTAATATATTACCTAAACATGTAATATATTACCAATGGGGTTTGAAAAAATGGACAAAAAAATAATATATATAAATTCAATAACAATCGCTATTTTGGCGATAATAGCCACCTTATCTGGATTATTCTGGAAAAATCTGTATAAAAATGACACTGTATCTATCACAGCTCAGATGATGGGTCAAGATCTAATATCACTCATAATTTGTGTGCCAATACTGCTTTTATCTTTGTATCTAGTCTACAAAGATTCTTTAAGAGGTTATTTATTATGGATGGGAACAATATTTTACTTCCTGTACAGTTATGTGTCAATGTCCTTTTTGGCATCATATAATCAACTATTTTTAGTCTACGTGGCCATATTTTCCATATCGTTGTATACATTTGTCTATGGGTTAATGTCTTTAGATGTGAAGGCTATTAAAAACAGCTTTGCCTCAGGAACAATAATTAAGATTGCAGGAATATTTACAATCTTTATGGCTGCAATGTTGGCATTTATGTGGCTTAGTATGATAATTGAATCACTGATAACTGGACTGGCACCGGCTTCGCTAGAAAACTACACCACCATGGGAATACAAGCACTAGATCTTGGAGTTCTCGTTCCAGCTGCTATGATTGCAGGTATAATGCTTCTTAAGGGTAAAGCATGGGGATACGCTCTTATGTCAATATTGATAGTTAAAATATCTCTCCTGGGAACTGCCATACTTTCTATGATCTATTTCATGATTCAAAATGGTGTTAATGTTGTATGGGGCCAGGCTATGTTTTTTGTAATAGCTACAATAGGAGGAATAGTTATTGCCCTTGGATTCTATAATAAAATAAAAGGTTCTTTAAAAGATTTTGATCCCCTAAATAATATCGATTTGAGTTGAGATAATGAAAGATTCAGATACTCTTAAAGCAGAATTCAATAGAGAAAGGTTGGATATGGAAAAATATATACTGGTTGTTTTATTTCTGGTTCAGCAACGCTGGGGTTACATAATCAACAAGGAGTTTGAAAAGGACCAGATAACAACTAAACAATGGTTATTGTTAGTTACATTGGGAAATGCATTTGATCATCCTCCATCTATGCAAGAGATGGCTGAAGCAATGAGTACCACTCATCAAAATGTGAAACAACTTGCCACTCGTTTAGAATCAAGAGGATTACTGAAAATCGAGCGGGATGCCAATAATCGCCGTATATTAAGATTAAAGGTTACAGAAGAATGCCATAAATTTTGGGAAAACAGAACTGAAGATGATATCAAATCTATAACGGCATTGTTCAATGGACTGGAAGATATTGAAATCCAAAATCTGTTTGAAATCATGGCTAAAATGGAGAAATTATCTTTAAATTTATATACAGAATATAAAAACTTATAAAATCATGAAATTAAAAAAAAATTAAGGAGTTAATAAAATGAAAGCATTAGTAGTTTATGGAACTAGATGGGGCACCGCCACGGAAATTGCTCAAGAAATAAGTAAAGTTATCAAAGATGAAGGAATAGAAGCCGACCTGGTTGATGCAAGGGGTCTAAAAAATTTCGATGTTTCTCCCTACGACTTGGTGGTAGTGGGAAGCGGAATTAAAATGGGTAAATGGACCAAAGGATCTCTTAAATTCCTTAAAAACTACAAATCTGATCTTGCAAGCAAGAAGGTGGCATTATTTGTCACCTGCGGAGCAGCCAACAAAGAAGACACACAAGAAGAAGGATGGGAAAAATACTTAAAAAAAGTGGCTGCAGATAATCTGGTCAATCCACCAGTTGATTTAGGGCTTTTTGGCAGTGTTTACGATCCTGATGCAAATCATGGTCTACTCTTTAAATTCACAAACCGCTTCATTAAAAAAGATTTGGAAAAACAAGGAATTGATACCACCAAACGCCAGGATTACCGTGACTGGGATGAAATAAGGGCATGGGCTAAAGGTTTAGTCAAAACTTAGCTTAAAGTTAATCAATATTTTTCTATTTCTCTATTAAAAACATATTATTATATTTTTTTTATTTTATTTAGTTTATTAAAGAGTTTTATATAAATTAGACATATTTTTTAATTAATTTTTAATAAAAAATTGCTATTAAATTGCCAATTTTCTATTAATAAAGTAGAATTGGATAATATTTTATTATTGGAGTAATTAAGCTTTAAAACAATGAAAACACCTATAAACATTAATAGTTATACAAATGGGGCACCATGAAAATTAAAGTAAAAGAAAAACTTGAATCTGACGAATTACTCGATTTTATAAATGAAGCGCTATCTAAAAGAGCTTTTCTTGTAATTATGGCTTGTTGCAGAATAAAATATAGGGGTAGAGCTACAAGTAGGCTTGGATCAGGAGATAGAACTATAATTATTAAATCAGATGGCTCTTTTTTAGTTCATCAAGATTATAATTTAGAGCCAGTTAACTGGCAACCTCCAAACTGCAAATTTCAGGTAAAAAAGGAGAATAAGCTTGTTTATCTTACAGGAGTTCGTAGAAATCCGTCAGAATTATTGGAAATAGAAATCCACAAAACACATTTAATATCATATCATATTGGTAAAGACAGTAAAACATTAGAATTAGCCGGTTATGAAGAGGATATGCGGCAAATGATTTTTGAAAACCCGGAATTAATTGAAAATGGTTTCAGACCAACATCCAGAGAATATTCAGTCTCTGAAGGCTTCATTGATATTCTTGGAAAGGATAAGGATGGTAATTTAGTGGTTTTAGAACTTAAAAGTAGGCGTGCAGGTGTAAATGCAGTTAAACAGTTGAAAAAATATCTTGATGATTTTATTGATCATAAAGATTTTGTTCGCGGTATTCTGGTGGCTCCGTCTTTAACTGAAGATGCTCAAGAATTGCTTCTAAAGTATCAAATGGAATTTAAGGCTTTGGAACCTCCAAAAGAGCTTATAAATAGTAAAAATATGACTTTAGATTCTTTTAAATGATATTTTCTTTATTAAAATGAAATTATACAGAAACATATAAAAAAAGTTATTAAATTTCATTATTTTATATCAAAAATTGGATATATTAAAAAGAATGGGTTTAAAGAGGATATAACTCTTTTTTTAATTATTATTTACTGTTCATTAATGCTATTTTACTTGTTACAACTGTTTTAGCCCTTAAAAGAATATTATCAACATAAGCGCTGTTTTTAATTTCACTTTCTATTTTATGAAGTAACTGCTCTAAATCATTTGGTTTGCATTTATATGCATTATCCAGAATTTTATTTGACTTTTCATCGTTATTATTGTTTTTCATTTAATTCTCCATCCAATTTTTCTGAGATTATACTGTTAATCAAACATAGTTCTTAAATATTTCTAATAGACTAAATATTGAGTAGATTTCTTAAAATGTTATATTCTTATAAACTCTAATTAACTAAAAATAATAAGGAATTAAAGCTGAAATATTAAATCATGCCTTATTTTTTTATATTTCAAGTTAAATAATGTAATAATCCCTTTGTTCAAATTTCCATACTTTTAAAATAAATACAATGATCTGGATTTCCCGGTCCTTTAGGATGTTTACAGGAGATATTCATTTGTTTCATAGAAGTTACAATGACTTTACATTGGAATCTACATTCAACGCATTTATCATTAGAAGATATGATTTCATAGTCTTCTCCTTTAACTTTTTCGATCTTCTTCATGTAGTTACCTTGGAATCAATTTAAAATGTTTGATAGGTTTATTTTGCACTGTTTTAATTGATAGCGTGTTTTAACCCTTTAAAAATGCCCATTTTACTTTATTTAAATCAATAAATGATTTTTGGATTTATTTTAGGGTTAATCTAAAAAAATAGAATGATCCCTATTTTTAAAATAAATATTATATAAAATTAGCAGAACTTAAATAAATAATTAACTGAATAATTAAAAAAAAATTAAATTAGGGGATTATTAGTTCATTTTGCGTTCATTTCATGCTCTGGACCCATTAATACTTGTAATTTGTTGAATGCAGGACTTAAATGTATACGAACATATTGATCTAGTCCTTTTATCTTTTCTTTTGCTTCTGTTACCCTTTGCAGGATCTCCACTATCTCTGCAGGTTCCAAATAATCCCATGTAGATTTATCATAGCTGATTTTATTTACGATATGCCACCAATTAACTGGATTTTCACTCAAATCTACCATACCTCCATATACATATCAAAAAAAAGGTTATAAATCCTCATAGAGGCAATTGATGGCTTAATAATGCCATAAAAATGATGTTATAGTTATCATACGTAATGCAAATTAATATTGTCTTTGGTACTTAATATTTTTTTCTATTTTAATTTTGAAGGGAACATACAAAAGAATATGGCCAATTTTTTGAATAAGCTATTCTATTCATATGCACTTTAAACTAAAAATAGAGATTTATGCAGTTGAATATGACTTAATTAGATGCTCGCTGCTAAATTAGTGTCAATTGAACTTTCAAAACTTCTTATTTTGTAGTAATATTCATCAAAATCCATTACATGTTTATTAATGAATTTTTCTAATTCTTTTTTATCATCAGGAACTTTTCTGCTTGGAGAAGTTATAATCATTTCAATAATTGCTTCTTTTTTGTATTTAATGTGGAATTCTCCCTTACAATCATATTCTAAATATGTTTCATATTCTTTTAACTTTTCATAAATGTATTCAATGGATTCTTCATCTAATTCTTTATCTTTAAAACTAAATTTAATGGGAGTGATGTTTGAATCTTTTTTATCTAATAATTTGAAACCTTTAAACTCTAACATATGTTTACCTCTCTAATAAAATTTATAAATGTATTGTAAGGATTAACTGAACTAAATTTTGAAATTAATGATTTATATATCCTATTTTTATAAAATAAAGAATTTAAACTTTTATTTTGATAAAACTCTAAATATAATTCAACTTTTCTACTTAAAAATTTTGCTTTTTTTTAATTGTAGTATATTACTTTTCAGATGCTCTACCACAACGCCTACAAATACTTTATATCATATAATTGATTGCACAAAAAAAGGAGGTTCATAATGAGGTTAAGTGTCATAAAACACGATGATAATGAAACAGTCTTCTATAATCCTGGAGTTTTCTTAAAAGACGAAGATTTAATCATATTTCCCTTCAAGGAATTTGATAAGTTCTATAATGAAACTGTACAAAATTTAAATGTTGTCACAAACATAATAAAGGATTCTCTAAATTCTCAATCAGCCATAAACCCCCCAGAGGATTTGGAGTACGTAGAAGATTGGATAAACCTTATTAAAGAAGATATGGGTCTCCTTATTAAATTTAATGTGCAAACCACCCTAAATTCTTTCAAGGGCAGAAGTCATAAAAAAATAAAACCTCCAAAAAAAATTAATGAAACTAGCAGTTTACATAAAGAAAAAATACAGTGTTTGATGGGATTATAAGGGAGTATTTAATGAGAATCACTGAAAAACGTGTAACTGCACTGAAGAACACATAATTTTTCATAAAAAACTAATAAAACGAAGTTGCAGATACTCCCAATTTATAATTCCTTTCAATTTTATACAATTTGTTTAAAATAACAAAACTATACTATTTGAAAGAACATACTTTTGTTTATGAATTCCAAAAAAAGTGATGTTGAAAAAAATATTGAATCACTAACTAAAAAATTTAAAAGTATCGCTGATGTGACATTCAGTTTCGGTAGATATGACATTGTTTTATATAACTACGACGAGATTGAAGAACTAACTGCGTTTATAGAAGAAATAAAAAGTATTGGGTCGTGGACAGTTTTAAAGACAAGAGTAAGTCCTGAAAGTAATATAGATTTAGTTTAAATTTTGTATAAATTATTTCTAAGAATAAATTTATTTTTAAAATCAGCTGAACATCATTTATTAAGCCATAATAAAAAAAAAGAATATAAATTTTTAGTCATATTTATATTCAACTTAAATTATCTATTTTCAGATGTTCTGGCTTTCTACAGGTTCTTCTGAAAAATTTACTTTAGGCACTATTTTTTCAGATTCTTCAATTTCGAAATATCGTTCGTTTTCAAATCCAAAGAAATTAGCTAAAATATTACTTGGAAACATCTGGCATTTGTTGTTATATCTCCATACAATATCATTATATAACTGTCGGTAGTAAGCTATCTGATCTTCAGTGTCTGACAACTGTTTAAGTAAGCTTTCAAAACTTTCATCTGCTTTAAGGTCAGGATAAGCTTCTGCAACTGCAAATAAACTTTTTAAAGATTCTGTAAGCTGATTATTAGCTTTTTCATTTTCTTTTACAGTTTCTGCATCTGATAAATTTGATCTTGCTTGAGTAACCTCTTTAAACGTACCTTTTTCATGTTTAGAATATCCTTTTACAGTTTCAACCAGATTAGACACTAAATCTACTCTTCTTTCAAGCTGAACATTTATCTGAGACCATGCATTATCTACACTATTTCTAAGCTTAATTAAGCTATTATAAATGCCTATAATTATAGCAAAAAACGCTACAATAATCAAAACTACTATTGAGAAGCCTATTACATTCCACACGTTAATCACCGCTAAAATAATTACAATTTAACTTTCAGTAATTATTATTAATTCATCTCTTAAGATATAAGCTTTATTAAATTAATTGGAATTAAAAAAAAAAATGTTAAAATAAATTTAGAATCAATTAGATCAATATATAAATACAAAAATTAATTTATTAGCATTAAGAAAAAATTTATAAAATTAAAAAGGTGTTTTTATGGCTTTTCATGTAATGATAATCCCTACACTGGGCTGTCCTTCAGAATGTAATTATTGCTGGAGTTCTGAGGAAGGATCTCCTGTAATGAGCATTGAAATAGTTAAAGAAATTGTAAACTGGCTTAAAGATTTCCGCGAGGAACCAGTAACTTTCACATTTCATGGAGGAGAACCTCTTTTAGCAGGATTTGATTTTTACAATGAAGCTTTGCCCCTTTTAAGCAATAAACTGAGCCATTTAAAACCAGCTTTTGCTCTTCAAACTAATCTGTGGAATATGACTGATGAGTTAGCAGAACTCTTCGCAGAATATAATATTCCTATAGGTTCCAGTTTAGATGGTCCAAAGGAACTTAATGATTTTCAAAGGGGAGAGGGATATTATGATCGGACTATAAAGGGTTATGAAATTGCAAAGTCCCATAATTTGAAAGTAAGCTTCATATCTACATTTACAAATTATTCTATTGACTTTAAAGAAGATATTTTTAATTTTTTCCTTGAAAATGGATTTAAACTTAAACTACACCCTGCATTACCATCTTTACGCACTGAAAACCCTGGTAAATGGGCTCTTGACCCTGAAAAGTATGGTGAACTTTTAATTTATCTTCTGGATAAATATCTGGAAAATATGGATGAAATTGAGATCATGAATATTGATCACCTCTGCAAGTGTGTTTTTACCCGTAGAGGTACAGTTTGCACATTTGTAGATTGTATGGGTGATACTTTTGCTGTAGGGCCGGATGGAAGTATATATCCATGTTACCGTTTTGTGGGAATGCCTGAATATGTCATGGGCAACGTTTGTGACCACCCTACAATGGAAGATCTAATGAAATCTGATCCAGCAAAGCTTTTAGAAGAATTTAAGGATCATGTGGATACTGAATGTAAGAAATGTTCTTATGTGAGATTTTGTAGGGGAGGGTGCCCGTACAATGCTTTAAAAATTAATGAAAAAACAAATAAAGCAGAAATTAATGGCGTAGACTCCCATTGTGAAGCGTATAAAATAATATTTAAAGAGATAACTGATAGGGTAAACAAAGAATTCTTATCAAGTCCTGGGATGATGCTGTTTCCTGGACAGAAACCTGAAAAAACCCAAAAACCAGGAATAATGTCTATAATGCTTAAAAATATTTAATTTTAGCTTTTAAATAAAATGGATGGTATTTAATATAAATAATATTTATTAAAATAAGTGCATCATCTGTTTTTTTAAATAAATTTAACATGCTATTTAAGTATAATAAACAGCCCAATGATTATTAAAACAAATGGGAAAATAATATGGCCATATTTTTTGATTTTATCTCTTAAAATCTCGTTATTTGTAAGACTATGGCTAATAAAACACCAAATTCCAATCATTAAAATAAATATTCCCACCACTTCCAATGTTTGATACAAATCCATACTTGCAAATAAAGGCATATAAACTCCAATATTGTCTCCTCCGTTTGAAAAAGACACTAAAGCCACTAAAAATATTGACGATGATTTAAATCCCTTATTTTGGCTCATTTCATCTACATGAATTTTTTCATTTTTTTTCAAGTTTATAATGGCTTTAATACCGATAAGTATGGGAATTATGCCCAGCAATCCTAAAAAGGATATAGGTATAATAAATTTAAAGAAATATCCCATTAAACTTATCATAATTAGAGATAGAATTCCTATATACTGACCAATAACTACATGAGCATTTTTAATATTTGGATTTGCAAAAAATAACGTTAAAATAAAAAGATCATCTATATTAGTAGCTACAAATGCCATAATGCTTGTGAAAATTAAAACTATATCTACCATGGGAATTCTCAAGATATATATTGGGTTAATTTAAGATTTAAGGTGAAATATTAATTAGCTATGTCCATATAAAGCTATTTGGAATCGAGTTAATTGTATAAATGTAATTAAATTAAACTATATACTTTTATATTAGATGTTTATATATAAAACAAAATAAAATGTTGTGGAGTGGAGATATAATATGAATATTGGCAATTTAAGCGAAGAGTGCCCTAAATGTGGTTGTATGGATAAAACAATTAAAAGAGACATAGAAAGAGAGCACAGGGCAAGGGCAACGACCGGAGCAGTGCTTTGTTCTGAGTGTGGACATGAATTTAAATCCAGGGAAGAATGCCAAGAAGAAGATTAGTTTATAATGGTTTAATATCTCTAAAATTCTGGTTTGTATTTAAATGTGTTTTGTTTTAAATCTATAGAACAAAAATTTCATGTTATTTATACAATTTAAATATATTTACACAAAGGTTGTATAATTCCATTACATCTTTTTAAAGATGTGTTAAATTTTACACTTGAAATGGACGTCTGGAGTAGTATTTAAATTCAAATTAAAGAAAGATATAATAATCCTATAAACTAATTTATTACTCATGGGTCTTTATAAATTAAAGTTTTTATACTTTCTTTTCCAATTAAATATTCATGTTTATTTTATAATTTAAGTTTCAAGAATTAGAGAATATGAAGATTAATAAATGAGTTGTAATAAAGTGAACAAAGGTTGAATCAGAGTAAATAAAATAAAAAAATAAAAAGGGATAATATGATAGTGAAGGAATGGTGTATGTATTGCGGAGAATGCGCGGGTGTATGCCCACGATGCCTAATAGAAGTAGGCGAAACAAGCATAAAATTTGATGAAAGTTCATGTAAAGATTGTAAAATATGTGTACAAGCATGTCCAGTTCGTGCTTTGGTAAAAGAATAGGGGCAAGGTGAATTTAATGTTAATTGAAACTGATGTTTTAGTAGTTGGGGCAGGTCCTGCAGGTTCATCTGCGGCCAAACATGCAGCTTTAAACGGTGCAAAAGTCTTAATGATAGAAAAGAAGTCTGAAATAGGTGCACCTAAAAGATGTGCTGAAGGAGTATCTAAGGACGGATTAATAAAGTTAGGAATAGAACCAAGCAGCAGATGGATAACCTCAGAAATTGATGGAATACGCATGGTATCGCCGGGCGGTACAGATGTCTGGCTTACTGAAGATACAGTAAAACTTCCTGAAATGGGCTATGTAGTAGAAAGAAAGGTTTTTGACAAGTTTATGGCAATGGATGCAGCAAGAGCTGGTGCAGATATAATGTTAAAGACTCTTGCTAAGGGTTTAGAAATAAAAGATGGCCATGCATTTGTGAAAGCTGAAAAGATGGGCGAGGAATTTGAAATTAAAGCAAAACTTGTTATAGGTGCCGATGGGCCAGAATCGCGAGTTGGAAGATGGGGCGGACTTAAAACTGCAATAAAACCTAAACACATGGAATCTGGCGCTCAATTTGAGATGGTGGGCGTTGAAATGCAAAATCCAAACGCATTGGAATTCTATTTTGGAAGTGTTGCTCCTGGAGGGTATGCATGGGTATTTCCAAAGGGAGATGACATTGCAAACGTAGGTTTAGCAGTTATATCTACATTAACAGAAAAAAGTGCCTATGAACATCTTGTTGAATTTGCAAAAACATGTCCAACCACCAAAAATGCTACAGCAGTGGAATTAAATATAGGTGGAGATCCAGTAGGGGGAATACTAAAAAAGATAGCTACTGACAATGTAATGGTTGTTGGAGATGCAGCAGGAATGGTAAATCCGTTAACTGGCGGAGGCATAATAAGCGGTATGCAAGGCGGGCTTATTGCTGGTGAAATTGCAGCAGCAGCTATTAAAGAAGATGATGTATCTGAAAAAAGGCTTGTTGAATACGAAAAGAGATGTGAAAAAGAACTTGGGGAATCATTTGACAAGTATATTAAGGCAAGAGATTATCTTGATTCTCTTGCTGATGATGAATTAGATTCTATTGCAAAAGCTTTAAATGAAGCCGAATTTGAAAGAATTAGCACAAATGAGCTTCTTAAAGTGCTTTTAAAGGTTTCACCTAAAGCTCTATTAAAACTTGGAAAATTATTTTAATTAGTTCGAATTATACAGTTTAAGGCATTTAAACTGTTTTTCTTTTTTAAATTCTTTTTTTAAAATAAAATAATCAATATACATAAAAGGAAAAATATATTAGCTATTTGATGGTATGCTTTATCTGCAATGTACACCATTTCTTCCTTTTTTGTAAAAAGAGAGAGATATAATGGGATCGTGGCTAAAAATGCAGGTACGATAGCAACTGCAAATTGAATGTAATTCATATCTCCAGAAAGCAGTATATAAATTAAAAGAGCACCAGCTATAACCCCTAGAATGCTTGCAGGCACAGGTTTTGATTTATACATAGTATATGTTCCCATACTTGCAATATACATGAAGATATAAACACTTAAAGGCACTATTAATACATTGCCTAGTAAAACACAGCAAGATGCTATTCTAAGAACGGTATTTGTTGCAGTACTTGTAAAAGGCGCTAATGATGTCTCTTTAAGTCTTAATGGAGGTAATGTATATGCTAATTGATTTAAAAGCATTAATCCTAAGATTATTGTAAATTCAGGGAGTAATGTGGTCAGTGAAATTATGAAAACAGATACTATTAAAATTCCACAAAAAAGAACAATCCATTTTTTATCAACATGATCCTGAATAAATGCCCTATTCCGTTTAGCATAATCTCTACGATCGATTTCAAGGTCAGTTAAATCATTCAGGCTGTATAAGGCTCCCCAAAGTATTGAAACTAGTAGAAGACCTTCTAATATTTGATAAGGGTTAGTGATAACAGTTCCTGAAAAATAAGCATATGTAAGTGCAAGTAAATAAGCATTAGCATTTTTAGATGCCCACGCTGTTCTTGTGGACTTAATAAGGGTTTTTAACATCTTTTTTTATCCTTTCATATTATTTAAATGTCACATACATGTTTTAAATCTATATCAATAGTTAATATGGTATGAAGCTTATTAATTTATTTTTCCAGAGCATCACATATAAATCTTGGTCTTTGACCATATTTATGGATATATTTTTCAATAATATCATCATCAGCATCTTTAATATGCATCTTAACGATTTTTATGGTTTCTTTCTTGGAATATGATATTTCAACAACATCAAAAAATATTTTAAGGATGTTAACAATGATTCTTGAAATTATACCAAAATCTGAGAATATATCATATTTTTGTCCTCTTATATAAATTCTCCAAGCAGTCTGAAGAAGTATATTGATGTTCTTAAATTTTTTCCTGTTTTTTAAATACTCTAAGATACAAAGCAAATAAAAATTAAAAGCCCTAAAACCTTTATAGTCAGTCCATTTACTGAAACCTACCATTTTTTTGTCTAATTTATGTAGATCATGAAAATTATCGGCAATTAGAACCACATCATATTCTGAAAGTTTTTTGTAGAGATCATCTTTGGATTTAGCTCCAGTATCTTTGATTAATTCTTTAAAAAGCAGATTAAAAACCTGTTTTGAGCTTAAATCTACTTCTTTTATATCAAATTTGACATCATAAACATTTAAATTAGAATTATTAAGCGCATGGAATATATTTGCAGATTTACCAACACCGGGAGCACCTACAACATGAATTATCATGCCCCTACGTGTTTTTAAAGTTTCAAGTATTTTACATAGTTTTTTGTAACAAGGGGTAATTAGGAAGGGAGCATGGTCATCAATAGAGTTTACTTTATATTTCTCCATGAGTCATTATATTGATTTTTGAGGTATATAAATATCAGACAATGATTTAACATAAAAAAAGCTCATTTATACATTAAAATTAAAAATTGGGAGATGAAGAAGTTATAATAAAAGATTTATATAAACCGCCGCAGAATATTAGACTATGCAAGAGTCTGCACAGATTAGAAAAAAAATTGAAGATTCAAAGGAAAACAGGAAAAAATGTGCATGTCCATATTGTCCAAGTTATCCTCATGACTGTGATGGAGAAGTTCTCTACTGTACTAAAGACAATGACTGTGAAATTAATGTAAATGGATGTATATGTAATGAATGTTCTATTTACAAGGAATATAAATTAAAAGGAATATATTATTGCAATAAACATGAAAATAGGCAAAATAAGTTTTTAATCCGTAAAAAGAAGCATGGTGAAGATGATCAAGCTTATCAAAATATGTTAAATATTAAAGATATGGCAATTTCAGGTAAAAGTACAGTGTCATCTATGGGATCACTTAAAAAACAGCCATTTTCATTTAATGACATTCATTTTATTCCAGCTCAAGTTAATAAAATTCCATTAAATGCAGATGAACATGTAAATAATGAAGTGTTAATTGGTCCTAAAGCAAAGAAACCATTTAAAGTTTCATCACCTATCATGATTTCAGGCATGAGCTTTGGAGCGGTTTGCAAAAATGTGAAATTAGTAATAGCAAAAGTAGCTCGTGAGCTTGAAATAGCATTTAATTCTGGCGAAGGAGGCATATTAAATGAAGAATTAGAAATTGCCAGAAATCAAATGATTATCCAGTATTCAACAGGAAGATTTGGGATCAATGAAAAACTACTTAAATCTGCCGCTGCAGTTGAAATACGTTTTGGTCAAGGCGCATATCCTGGTAAAGGTAGTTATTTACCTGCAGACAAAATAACATCTGAAATTGCAGAAATAAGAGGTTTAAAAGAGGGAGATGCAGCATATTCTCCAGCAAATCATTTTGACATGAAAAATCCAGAAGAAATAAAAGAAAAGGTCTTTGAACTTAGAAAAATCACAGAAGGAGCTCCAATAGGTGCAAAAATTGGATGTGGAGATATAGAAAAAGACATTGAAGTTTTGGTTAATTCAAAAGTGGATTTTATAGCTCTTGATGGATTCGGTGGAGGTACAGGTGCAACTGATCTTTATGTAAGAGAAAATGTGGGAATTCCAATTATTGCAGCACTCCCAAGGGCCTATAAATATCTCGATGAACTTGGAGTTAAAGATGAAATTTCACTTATTGCCAGTGGAAAACTATTTGATTCAGCTGACTTTGCAAAATGTTTAGCTCTTGGTGCAGATGCAGTTTATATAGGTACTGCAGCGCTTATAGCTATAAATTGTGAACAATACAGGATTTGTTACACGGGTAATTGCCCTACAGGGATTGCAACTCAAGATCCAGAATTAATGAAACAGTTAAATATTGAAGAAGGAATTTTAAAGTTATCAAATTTTATCAATATATCAACAGAAGAAATTGCTAATTTTGTAAGGATAGTAGGAAAAGAAGATGTGAATAAATTGGATAAAAATGATCTTATTTCACTTAATAAAGATTTATCAAGGATTACAGGTGTTAAATGGATTAATGGAGGAATAATTTTTTCTTAATTTATTACTTGGTGATTGTTTAATTATATTTTTAAAATTTATTTCTCATTTTTTCATAAAAAATGCATATATGTGTTAATATTATTTGATTATGTAAATATATTATTTATTAATTTTAGATTTTGTTGAAATAGGAAAATATTAATATTGGAAGATGATCATTAAAAAATATAATAATCCAGACTAAAAACACTTGTCATATGCACTCATAATTAATGATATATTCATATTTGATGGAAAATTCACTCAAAAATTTTTATTTTCTTTTATTTGGTGCACCATCATCAAAATAACATTCAAATATCATTTATTCCTGGCATAAAGGAGTAAAGAATGGAAAAGCAACTTAAAAATAATATTAAACCCTTTACATTGATAATAATTTTAAGCTCATTTTTTTTCTTTTTAGGTAGTCTTAACGTTGTTTCAGCGGATCAGAGTGCAATTTATGTCTCAACAGAGGGAAATGATAGTTGGGATGGTGAATATGCTGCTCACACTCCTGATACTCTTTTTGGTCCAAAATTAACTATAAAAAATGGTACAGGAACCGTTCTTGAAAACGGAATTGTTAACATTGCTTCAGGGACCTATAACGAGCATGATATAAACATTGATAAGAATATGACTATTAATGGATCAGGCAGTAGTTCTACTATAGTTAATGGAACATACAGCGGAAGAATATTCAACATAGCCAGTAATATTAATGTTACAATCTCTAATATGACAATCACCTGTGGTAAAGCACTTGATGGAGGTCAGGGAAGCGATGGAACTGAGAGTAATCCTGATGGTGGTTCTGGTGGTTCTGGTGGTTCAGGAGGGGCCATTTATAACGCGGGAAATCTATACATAAAAAATTGTAATATTAATTTTAATAATGCAGGTAGTGGTGGTTCTGGTGGCGATGGTTATTCTATGGGCCCAGGTTTTGGAAAATTAGGTAGTGGTGGTTCTGGTGGTTCTGGAGGCTCAGGTGGAGCAATCTATAATTCAGGAATTCTTCAAATAACTGACTCTAATTTTATAAATAACTATTCTGGTTCTGGTGGTTCTGGTGGAGATGGGGGCAGTGGTATAGTTGTCGTGGGATCATACAATGGAGGAGATGGTGGTTCTGGAGGTAGTGGTGGTTCTGGTGGGGCCATTTATAACACTGGAACTATGAATATGTCTAACTGCATTTTTGACAATAATTATAATGGAAACGGTGGGGCTGGAGGCTCAGGGGGCAAAGGTAGTGAAACTATTGAAGGATTTGATGGAGGTAATGGTGGTTCTGGTGGTTCTGGTGGTTCCGGGGGAGCTATATGCAATAGTGGAACTGTGCATATAACTGGAAGTACATTAAATAACAATTATAATGGTGCTGGAGGAAAAGGCGGCGAAGGAGGTCGTGGAGGAAACGGTGAATTTTCTGCAGGTTCTGGGGGAAACGGCGGTTCAGGTGGAGCTGGAGGCTCAGGAGGAGCCATATATAATTCAAACTACCTAGATGTACAATCCTCTTCTTTAAACAATAATCATAACGGTAATGCAGGTTCAGGTGGAAATGGAGGACATGGTGGAGGTAGTCTTGATGCAAAACATGGGGGTAATGGTGGTTCTGGAGGCCAGGGTGGTTCAGGAGGAGCTATTTATAACACTGGAACTTTGAATATAACTGGAAGTACATTAAATGATAATTATAATGGTGCTGGTGGTTCTGGTGGTAGTGGTGGTTCTGGTGGCGATGGTGCTGATGCAGGTACTGGAGGCGATGCAGCTAATGGCGGTTCTGGCGGTTCTGGTGGGGCCATTTATAACACTGGAACTATGAATATAACTGGAAGTACATTAACTGGTAATTTTAATGGTAATGGCGGAGTTGGAGGTAATGGTGGTTCTGGTGGCGATGGTGCTGATGCAAGGGCTGGTGGTTCTGGTGGTTCTGGTGGTTCTGGTGGTTCAGGAGGGGCCATTTATAATACAGGCACATTAACCATAAATACATCTAATATTAATAACAATCATAATGGTAATGGAGGAGATGGTGGTTCTGGTGGTTCTGGTGGTTCTGGAACGGATGCAGGTACTGGTGGAAATGGTAATAGTGGCGGTTCTGGCGGTTCTGGCGGAGCCATCTATAACATTGGAACTTTGGATATAACTGGAAGTACATTAAATGATAATTTTAATGGTTCTGGTGGTGCTGGTGGCAATGGTGCTGACGGAGGTCATGGTGCAAACCCACGACACGGCGGTAACGCCGGTTCTGGTGGTGCTGGAGGCTCTGGAGGAGCTATATTTAATTCAGGTTCCATTTTAACAGTACGATCTTCTAATATTAACCGGAACCGTAATGGTAATGGTGGAAATGGAGGTATTGGTGGTGATGGAGGCAGCACCAGTACCATATTTAAATATGGCGGTGACGGAGGAGCGGGCGGTAACGGTGGCTCTAGCGGACATGGTGGTGCCCTTTATAATTCTGTAAATGATTTTTCCAGTACGCTCTATGTTTTAAACTCAAATCTTACCGATAATCATGCAGCTAATAGTGGAAATGGTGGACGCGGTGGTTATGGGGCGTCTGGTGGATGGTTAGGAGGTTCCGGACACGACGGTCCTGCTGGAAGAAAAGGTTTCAGTGGTTCTGGCGGCGCTATTTGGAATTTGAAGGGTACAGTATATATAATAGGTAATAATATACTTAATAATAAGGTTGGTTCTGGTGGCAGCGGTGGAGCTATTTCTTCTGAATCTGCTTTTAATTATATAAATTTTAATAGGATAATGGGAAATGATCCAATTCAAGTTGAAGTATTTGGATGGGGAGATATAAAATATAACTGGTGGGGTTCAAATGCACGTCCCAGTGGAGCTGTTATAGGAGGACTGAGTTTTGATCCTTGGATAATCCTTACTATTACTCCAGCAAATACAGTTCCATATGAACATATTTTAAATGGTCAATTTGCAGGAATTACTGTTGATTTATTACATGATTCAAATGGTGTTTATCATGATCCTGCAGAAGGTCATGTTCCAGACCTGCCTATAAGTTTTACAAATCCAAGTTGGGGAAGTTATCAAGGTATAGTGCCAACTATTTTGACTAATGGAATCGCACAGATCACTTATCATGCAAATGGCGCTTTACCATTACCTGATTCAGTGCAGATTGCAGCGACTGTAGATGGAAATAACATATTAACTCATCTTGTTATTGAAGAAGATGATAGTGTGAGCATTTCTGTTACAACAAACGGAGGAGGGCATTATCTCGATTTAAACGTTGGCGATACAGGTATATTCACTGTAACTTTGCATAATGATTATGATACTACTGTTTCTAATGTACAACTTAAATTAACTGTACCTGCAGGATTCACTGTTAATCCTCCTTCTGGAACTAATTATGATCCTACAAGTGGTATTTGGACAATACCTAATTTAAATCCAGAAGAAACAATATCAATCACAATTACTAAATTATTTAACTCCGCTGATGCATCAAATAGCTTTATTTGTTCAGCAGAAATTTATTCTGGTCACCAGACAAATCCACCTATACCAGCAACAATTCATGTTAAATATGCTCCAGTTGAGCTTATAAAATCCGATAGTGCTAATGGAAGAGTAAATGTTGGCGAAGTATTCTACTATGTTATCACTATTCATAATCCGGGCCCAGATTCAGCAACAAACGTGACTTTAACTGATGTGCTGCCAGAAGGTCTTGAATTTGTGAAAGCTTCAGGGGGAGGAATATATGACTCTGTAACCAGAACAGTGAGATGGACTGGATACAATATACCTGTAGGTGATTATTTATTTTATATTTACGTTAAAGCATTAAATCAAATAGCAGGAGAAGATATAACCAATAATGCATCTGAAACTCAAGCTGAATACCCATATCAAGCTCCAGTGCATGTAATATCAAATAATGATGTTGTGCATGTAAAAGAAGCCATTGTAACTGTTACTAACACAGCTAATGGTGGATTACAAAATATCCAGTTAAATGTAGGTTATATGGGAACTTTCACTGTAACTGTAACTAATAATGTTGGGGACGATGCTACAGGAGTTATTGTTTATGTTGATGCTCCAGATGGATTTACAGATTGGTATCAATCATCTGGAATTTACGATGGCCATGTATGGGATATTGGAACTCTTAAGGTTGGTGAAATTGTAACTCTTGTTGTAAGCGGTATTATGACACCTGAAATGGCGGGAACAACAATTACAAATAATGCTAATGAGATTCAGAATGAATTTCCATTCCAGGCTGTTGCATTACCTGCAACAATTTATGTTAAAAAAACAAACATTTTATTTACAAATACGGTTGATAAAAGCCGTCCTGATGTCGGTGATTTAGTAACATTTACTATTAAAGTTAAAAATGTCGATGGGCCTGATCAAGCTACTAATGTGGTTGTAAACGATTTATTAACAGGTTTTAATCTTGGAACAATTAGTAAAGGAACATATGATAATGGAATATGGACCATAGGCACATTAGATATTGGAGAGGAAGCGATACTGACTCTTGTTGGTATGATAACACCAGACATGGCAGGTACAACCATTACTAACACTGCAGTGGAGACTCAATCTGAATATCCTCAATATAACATTACAAATACCAGCATATACGTGCCTAAATCAGATTTATATATTAAAGCTTCTTTAAGCAAAAAACCAATTGTAGGGACTATAATAACTATAAAATTCAAATTAGGTAATAATGGGCCAGATCCGGCAGAAAATGTAAAAATAATATTTACAATACCAAAAGAACTTAAATATGTCAGTTTAAATGTAGATCAGGGTTCAGTGGCTTATGATCCAACAACAAGGATAATAACATGGACTTTAGATAACGTACCAGTAGGGGACCCTTATTTATACCTTACAGTGAAAATAATGGAATCAGGAACATATATAATCGATCCTTTAGTCTTTTCAGCAACCTATAATGTCAATACGCAAAGTAATCCTGGATATATTAAATTCAAAGCGTATAAATCTTCAAGTAAAACAGTTAAAATGCAGAAAACTGGAATACCAATAAACTGGGTTTTATTGGCAGTGTTAATGGTTATAAGTGGGTTGTTAATGCCAAAAAGAAGGTAAGTTTTCAGCTAAAATCTTATTTTTTATTTTTATTAATTTAACTTGAATGAGGTATATGCTTAATTTTAATAATAATTTTAAATAAAGATAATTATGATTAAATAGTATTGACATTGGAAATAAAATTAATTTTAAACCTTATTTTAGAGGAAAACATTATGAAAGTTTTATGTATAACTGAAGAATCTCTCTTCCGGCCTGAAGCTGTAAGATGGAGAAAAAGAATGGGTCTTTTAGAACCAATAGGGGATACAGTGGTTATTTTACCCTGCAGCATGAGAAAACCTTATTCATCATCAAGATCCCACATGATCTTCCAGAAAGCCACAAAAGGCATTCAGGAAGTTATTTTAACTTCTCCCTTTGGAATCTGCCCTCGTGAAATGGAAAAAACATATCCAATACAATCCTATGACACTTCAACCACAGGAGAATGGTCACATGAAGAAATTAAAGTCGTTGGTGAATGCCTTAAAGATTATGTTGGCGAAAAAGAAGTAATTGCACATGTAGAAGGAGGTTACAAGCAGGTGTGTGAAAAATATCTTGAGGAAGCTGTTTATACATGTAAGGATGGTAAAACCACATCACGAGAATCATTTTTAAACCTTAAAGAGGAAGTGAAAAAACATCCAAGGATTAAAGGAAGAGTTAAAACATTAAACATGCTTAGATCGATTGCAAGATATCAATTTAACAGTAAAGAAGCTGATGCTTTGATACCAGACGATGTTAAAGTTCTGGGGAGATTTGATAGAAGAATAATGGTAAATGGAAAGCAAATTGCTACGTTACATTTTAAAAATGGTCTTTATTCATTGAATTTAGAAGGAGGAAATATATTAAAAAATATCCATAAAAAATGGATTAATATCAACTTTGAACTTAAAACAAACTCTCTTCTGTCTCCAGGGGTGGCTGAAGCTGATCATGATATAATTCCCGGTGATGAAGTCGTAATTTTAAAAGATGAAGAAGTTATAGGGGTGGGAAAGGCTATTTTAAGTGGAAAAGAGATGGAAATGGCTAGTAAAGGAGTTGCAGTTAAAGTAAGGCACAGAAAAAAATAGGCCATTACAAAAATATAAATAACTTTAAGTAATATAAATAAAGACATTAAAACACCCTATTTTTAAATAATATAAAATTAAAAAGCAGATTTATTTGGAAGTATGGGGTAAAATAAACTA